>DASURJ010000214.1:0-4047 GCA_036280115.1 Gemmatimonadaceae bacterium | reverse complement strand
GGAAGCGTGGGCCGCGGCGGTGTCGACGCGGTCGCCGCAGAAGGGGCAGAGCACGATGCGCTCGGCGCGGAAGGTGGACTTCATGGTCGGGTGCCACTCTATACCGCCGTCCGGCGCGGCACCGTTACACAGTGGGCAATCACGCCATGGAAAGATGAAGTCCCGACGATACTGACGTATAGTATCCGACCCTCCATCCCCACCGCGCGTGCCTACTCCTCGAACTCGACTCCGGCCGATGTCGTCGGCTGCCGTAGCCCTCCTTGCCGCGCCGCTGACGGCCATGGCAGGAGCGCAGCTCCCGCGCGGTGCGGCCGACTCGGTCGCACTGCTGCCGACGAGCCACCTCTCCGCCGCGAGCACCGGCGCTTCGGTGGCAGTCATCGACTCCGCGATGATTGCGGCGAGTGGAGCGCGCACCCTGTCCGAGCTCCTGATGGCCCGCGTGCCGGGACTGAGCGTGCGTCACCACGGCGGGACGGAGGCCGATGGCTTCGAGATCTCGTCGCGCGGCATGGGGCCCATCGGCGGTGGGCCAGCGGGTGTCATCGCGCCGCTGCTCATCATCGACGGGATCATGGCGGACGCGCACCAGGGTCTGCGCGTCCCGGGCACGACGACTGCGATCTCGCGCATCGACGATCTCACGCCCGCCGAGGTCCAGCGGATCGAGATCCTGCGCGGACCAGCGGCGAGCGCGATGTACGGCGCGAGCGCCGCCGCCGGAGTGATCGTGGTGACGACCCGGCGCGGTGGTGATGGACCGCTGACGGTCGACGTGAATGCAGGTGCCGGGCTCATCAAGATGGCCGCCGAATTCCCGGCAAACTACGAGCTCACCAACGGCACGCCGGGGCAGTTCTGCAATCCGCGGATGGATGCGTCCCAGACGGTCGCCGGCTGCGCGCCGATGACGCTCTACTCGTGGAATCCCCTGGAGCAGGCGAGCCCGTTCAGGCTCGGGCACTCGCTGAGGGGAGCTGTCGAGCTCTCGGGCGCTGCGGGTGGCACGCGCCTGTTCGGTGGAGTGGCCGCGGAGCGGGTGACTGGCGTGACGGGCGACGACCGGCAGTCGCGCGTGGGCGTGCACGGCAGTGTCGAGCGCATCCTTCCCGGACGACTGACGGTGAGTGCGCAGGGCAGCTACCTCCAGCGCGACGCGACCGCGCCGACGCGCGGCAACATACTCACGAGCGACAACGTGATCGCGCGTGGCATGCTCGGGAGTGCCTATCACGATGCCGACGACGGTTATCTCTCACTCGACCAGCCCTACCTCGCGATCTATCCCATGGTCGAGCAGCAGGCACCGTCGCTGTCACGAACGGTTGCCGCCCTGCGCGTTGGGTGGAAGCCCGTTGCCTGGCTGAGCGTCAACGCCCTGGCGGGGCAGGATCGCGCCCGCGAGAGCGCGATCAGCATCACGAGGGTGGCGGATCCGTCCGGTACCACCGAGCCGTACGCGTTGAGCAGCGAGCGTTGGACGAGTGGGACGATACATGTGAGTGCGATGACCCGCTACGCAGCCGGCTTGGACGTCGGGATGTCGACGTATCTCGCATATGACGATGTGCGAAGCAACGATCTGGCGACCGACAGCTCCGGCTCCGGCGGCGGCGCTCCCGCCTTCTGGTACGCCTACTCGCGAAGCTGGCGTCGCATGCACAGCCAGGAGGCGACGGTACGTCAGCACGCGAGCTGGGGTGATGCGTTCGAGGCGAACGCGGGTGCACGCTTCTCGGTGGGGCGCGGCATCATCGCGCCGTTGGGCCCGGATGCAGCGCGCAGCGTGGACGCGTCGCTGCGCCTGCCGTCGCCTCGTCCAGGCGTGCAGCTGCGCCTGCGCGGTGCGGCGGGGCTCGTGCCGCTCATGCCGCCGGGCATGGTGTATCGTCTCTACGGTGTCGGCGGCTACACCTACCTTCCGTTGAGATCGCGTCGGGGCGAGCGCGAGGGCGGGATCGATGCCGCCTTCGGCACGCGTGCGAGAGTGGAGCTCACCTGGTTCAGGGCAGCGACACGCGATCTCGTGCTCGGAGAAGCCGTGCAGAGCCCCACTTCGCCGGTGAACTCACCATGGATGGTGGACCTCTCCAACAGTGGCATCGAAGCGGTTGCCTCGGCGCAACTGTTCCAGGGCGCGCGAATGGGGTGGCGCAGCACAGTCACGGTGGGCACGCTCCATGGCCGGATCACGCACACCAACCTCGAGCTGGCGACATTGAACAGCTCCGTGAGCCACGGCTACCCTCTGCAAGGCTACTGGTCGCATGCGTATACGTGGGCCGACACGAACGCCGACGGCCTCATCGCGAGGAACGAGGTCACGGGCGTCTCGCGCATGTATGTCGGCCCCTCGAGGCCAACGATGGAGCTCGGCATGCAGAACGCGGTGACACTGCCCCGTGGGTTCACGATCTCGTCGTTGCTCGATTATCGTCACGGACAATACCGCGACAACGAAGGTGAAGCCGTGCGCTGCCGCCTCGCGAGATGCCGGGGGATCGAGGACCCTACGTTGTCCCTCGCCGATCAGGCCCGCTGGTCGGCGGTCGTGAGGAGGGTGGTCCGCAACGTCGTCCCTGCGTCGTACGTGCGGCTTCGGGATATCGTGGTGGAGTGGAAGCCCGAGGCCAGGATGAGTGGTATGCGACGACTCGCCGTGCGTGTGGTCGGACAGGACCTGCTGACCTGGACGAAGTACGACGGCGTGGATCCGGAGGTGGGCGAGTCCTCGCTCTCGGCGCTCGCAGCGCCATCGGACTTGTTCCAGTCGCCGTTGCCCAGGCGCGTGCGGGTCGAGGTGAGAATGGGAGTGCGGTGAACGCGATCAGGGAGTCGTCGTGCCCTTCGTCTCGCACCAGCGTCAGTGGTGCCGCGCGAGAGAAGCGACGTCACTGCGGAGGCGAGCGCCAGAATTGCGGTGCCTCCTCCCGCTCGGGCGTCATCGTGATCTGTCGCAGTCCGGAACCATCCGGCCTGACGACGAACACATCGG
Organism: Gemmatimonadaceae bacterium; assembly: GCA_036280115.1. Lineage (GTDB taxonomy): Bacteria > Gemmatimonadota > Gemmatimonadetes > Gemmatimonadales > Gemmatimonadaceae > JAJKIV01. Next base: position 1,049 of record DASURJ010000214.1, on the reverse strand, counting down.
GTGCGTCGCCAGAGTAGCGGAGAAAGGCGATCTGCTTCCCGTTCGGGCTCCAGGACGGGCGAACATCGTCGCCGGCGCCGGACGTGATGCGGCGTGCGCTCCCACTCGAGAGCGTGACGACCCAGAGCTTCGTCTCGCGTGTCCCGCCGGGATCGAGGAAGACGCGTTCGATGGTAACCTGTCGCCCATCGGGCGACCACGTCGGCTCGCCGCTGGCGCGCATGGCAGGCCCTGACAGCGAAAGGTCGACATCGCGCAGTCCACTCCCGTCCACGTTGATCACGTACACAGTGCGCGTCTCGCCCGGGTTCAACTGCCGGATTCCGTCGAAAGCGATGCGCGTGCCGTCAGGAGACCAGGCGATTCCCTGGAAGCCGCCAGCGACGGTCCCGGGCAGTACCGTATCGCCCGTCCCGTCCGAGCCGATGATATGAACTTCGTGCGATGTGCCCTGCACGTAGGCGAGCCGGCTTCCATCCGGCGACCACGCGAAGTTGCCGACGCTGGATACCAGCCTGTTTGCGGAGCTCCCGTCGGCATTCATCACCCAGAGAGCCCCGGCCGAGACCACGGCGAGACGATTCCCCGGTGGCGAGAAGCCAAAACGGCTCGCCGGCATGCCGAGGGGGATGCGCTGCTCGACGGCACCGCTTCCGGGGTCCGCGACGAACAGCGTATCGTACGGTTCCCGGACGAACACGAGCCTGGCCGATGTTCGTCCGACGCCGGTCGAGTCGCGGCAGGCCACGAACAGGGTGGCGGCCAGTGCGACCACGAAGCCACGAACCCGGCGCACGCGGACGCGCTTCCGAGAGACGGTCATATGCATTTGGAGACAGGAGGAGTGGAGCTGGAGAGTATGCGCCAGCTGATGTCGACGATCAACTCCCGCGCGGGATGCTCTTCCCTGCTGAGGGAGTGATATCGCGTGCGCAGGCCGAGCTTCTCAGCCGTCGCTGGGATCGTCTGACATGATCACCTTCTCCGCCCTCCGCGACCGCTACCACCACGACCGCGCCGCCGGCGGCGCCACGCCGCGCCTCGCCGAC
>DASURJ010000213.1:0-2500 GCA_036280115.1 Gemmatimonadaceae bacterium | reverse complement strand
TCGGGCGGCGACGTGCACGAGATCATCGGGCCGCTCGTGCAGATGAAGGAGACCGGGCGCATAGGTGATATCCTCGCGTTCACGCGGATGACGGGAGACCTCGTCCGTGCAATGCGGCACTGCCCGCAGCCCGTCATTGCCGCGATCGACGGCGTGTGTGCCGGGGCGGGCGCGGCCATCGCGCTCGCGAGCGACATTCGCGTCGCGACGCCGACGAGCAAGGTTGCCTTCCTGTTCTCCCGCGTGGGACTGAGCGGGGCCGACATGGGGGCGTGCGCGCTCCTGCCGCGCGTCATTGGCCACGGGCGGGCCGCCGAGTTGCTCTACACGGGGCGATTCATGGACGCGGCGGAGGCGGAGCGATGGGGCTTCTACAATCGGGTTGTCGCGGCCGAGCAGCTGGCCGAGACGGCCGCGGCACTCGCGCAGTCGCTCGCCGAGGGCCCCACGTTCGCCCACGCCATGACGAAACGCGCGCTCCACCAGGAATGGAACATGGGGATCGACGAGGCCATCGAGGCCGAAGCGCAGACCCAGGCGATCTGCATGCAGACCGATGATTTCGTGCGAGCGTATCGTGCGTTCGCTGCAAAGCAGACGCCGGCGTTCACGGGCGAATAGCGACGTGCCCGCGACGCACAAGGAAGATCCAGCGCTCGCTCACCTCGCGTGGCCGTTCTTCGGCGAAGAACATCGCGCGTTCGCGCGTGAGTTCCGGTCCTGGGCCGCGGCCGAGATTGCACCGCTCGTCCCGCACGAACCGACCGACGTGGACGCCACCTTCGTCACGCTCGTCCGCACGCTCGGTGCGGGCGGATGGCTTCGGTTCACCGTCCCGGCACCATACGGAGTCGCCGGCGCGCGACTGGATGTTCGCACCCTGTGCCTCGCGCGCGAAACATTGGGCCAGCTCTCGGGGATGGCGGACTTCGCGTTCGGGATGCAGGGCCTGGGCGCAGGACCGATCTCGCTATTCGGCACCGACGAGCTCAAGCAACGGTACCTGCCGCGCGTCGCGTCTGGCGATGCGGTCGCCGCGTTCGCGATCTCGGAGCCACTGGCCGGGTCGGACGTCTCGGCGATGGAGACGGTCGCCCGGCGCGATGGCGACGGGTACATCATTGATGGACGCAAGACGTGGATCTCGAACGCGGGAATCGCGGACTTCTACGTCGTGTTCGCGCGGCTCGGGGACGTCGGCGACAAGCGCTTCGTCGCGCTCGTCGTGGACGCCGACAACGCCGGACTCCGCGTGAGCGAACGCATCGAGGTGAACGCGCCGCACCCGCTCGGGACACTGGAATTCGATGGGTGCCGTGTGCCGGCCGGCGCCGTGGTCGGCGAAACCGGCAAAGGCATGCGTGTCGCGCTCGGCACGCTGGATGTGTTCCGCTCCACGGTCGGAGCCGCGGCACTCGGGTTCGCCCGGCGAGCGCTCGACGAGGCCACGCGCCATGTTCTCGCGCGGCGCGCGTTCGGGCAGCGGTTGGCAGACCTGCAGATCACGCAAGCGAAGCTGGCCGACATGGCAACACGGGTCGATGCGAGCGCGCTCCTCGTGTATCGCGCAGCCTGGACCCGCGATAACGGCGCGGCGCGCGTGACACGCGAAGCGGCAATGGCGAAGCTGCACGCAACGGAGTCGGCGCAGCGGGTGATCGACGAGGCCGTGCAGCTCTTCGGCGGCCGCGGCGTGGTCGTGGGGGAACCGGTCGAGCGGCTCTACCGCGAGATCCGCGCGTTGCGCATCTACGAGGGGACGAGCGAGATCCAGAAGCTGGTCATTGCGGGGCAACACATCGCGACGGCGGAGGAGCGGCTCGCCGACTGAACCGAGGATGGAGTGCATGCGGATGGCGTCTGACCCATGACGACGATCTCATCGACCAGCGTCCCCAACGCGCCGACGGGCGTGTCGGCACACCGCGACACGTTCTGCCGCGACCGGCTACCGCCCCGCGAGCTGTGGCCGGCAATGGACTTCGGCACGCTACCCGAGCTCGCGTACCCGGGTCAGCTCAACTGCGCGACCGAGCTCCTCGACCGACGCGTCGCTGACGGAGACGGCGATCGGACCGCGTTCTTTTTCCCGGGCGGGCGGTGGACGTATCGCGACGTGCTCGAGATGTCGAACCGCATCGCGAACGTGCTCGTCGACGACCTCGGCGTCGTTCCAGGCAACCGCGTGTTGCTGCGCGGCCCCAACTCGGCGATGATGGTGGCGTGCTGGTTTGCCGTCGTGAAAGTCGGCGCGGTGGTCGTCTGCACGATGCCGCTGCTTCGCGTGCGCGAGCTCACGTACATCGCCGACAAGGCCGAGATCTCGCTCGCGCTCTGCGATGCGCGCTTCGCGGCCGAGTGCGAGACGGCGATGACCACGACCGGCGCCGGCTCGCCGCGACGGAACGGACGAACCGTCCGCTTCGCGTCGAACGAGGCCGGTTCGCTCGAGACAATGATGGCCGGCAAGCCGACGACGTTCACGAATGCCGACACGGCG
>DASURJ010000212.1:0-2009 GCA_036280115.1 Gemmatimonadaceae bacterium | reverse complement strand
CGTCACCGGCACCATCCACCGGCGCGGCACGAGGCCGATGACCCTGCTGTAGGCCTGCATGACGATGCCGATCAGGATGCCCGCAGCGAATTGCACCCATGGCAGGTTGTCGGCGCCGAGACTGTCGATGAAACGCGATCGCGTGATGGGTTTGACGATGTTGTAGCTCGTCATCGCCAGGAAGGAGTACGTGAACATCAGGAGGGCGGTCGTGACCTCCCCCTCACGGAGTTGCGCAAGTGGGCTGAGAAGGCGTGTGATGAATGAGGGGCGATCACGTTCCGACATGAGGGGGATGATATAAGAACCGTTGTCCGGATGATCGCCCTTGCGCAGCGTGTCCTCGGGTTGTCGCGCGACGAGCTCGCGCGCGCCGTCCCGCTGTTTACTTACCTGTTTCTCGTGATGGCCGGGTCGGTAGCCAGCAAGGCCGCCCGCGACGCCCTGTTTTTGGACCGTTTTCGTGCTATCGACCTGCCGTACGCCGATATCGTCATCGCCCTCGTCGTGGGCCTGGTGGTGAGCCTCTATATCCGCGCCGGCGAACGCACGAATCTTCGCAACCTGCAGATCCGCTCCCTTCTGGCCTTTGCACTGAGCGCGGTGGCGTTCTGGTGGCTAAGTGTGGGCCCCACACGGGATAGCCGTGCTCTCTTCGTCGTGATTTACGTATGGGTTGGCATTATCAGTGTCCTGGTCCCGACCCAGGTTTGGACGCTCGCCAACTACGTCATGACCACCCGCGAGGCCAAACGGGCCTTCGGCTTCGTGGGTGGCGGCGCGATCCTGGGTTGGATCGTTGGTGGGCTCGCGACGAACCTGCTGGTTTCGCGGTTTGGCACCGAAGCGACCCTGCTCTGGGCCGCAACCACGTTTGCCACTTCCGCCGGCCTCGTGTGGTTCATCTGGGAGCACCGCCCCGCCTATGTGGCCGACGAGGCGCCGGGCAGAATCGGCCACGCGGCGAGGAGCGTGACCGAAAGCCGGCTGCTCGCGAGCCTTGCTGAAATCCGCAGCTCGCGGTACCTCACAGCCATCGCCCTCGTCATCTGGCTGGCGGCCTACGTCACCACGATGACGGGTTGGCAGTTCAAGGCGATTGCCAAGGCAAACATCCCCGACACGGATGCGCTCGCCGCGTTCTTCGGCTGGTTCAACATGCTGGCCGGCATGGCGGCGCTTCTGCTCCAGCTGCTCCTGACCGGGCGCGTCCTGCGCCGCGTCGGCGTGGGTGTCGCGCTGTTCATTGTCCCCACGGCGCTCGGCTCGACGTCCGTGGTGTTGCTCATTGCGGGATCACTGGCGGCGGCCACGGCGCTGAAGGCGAGCGATCAGGTGCTGCGGTATTCCATCGACAAAGCCACGGTGGAGCTGCTTTATCTGCCGGTGTCGCCCAACCTCACGTTCCGGGCCAAGTCGTTTATCGACACGGTCATCTATCGCGCGGGAGACGCCGGCGGCGGTCTCACGGTGCTCGTCTTCGCCGCCCTGCTCGGGGTCAGCGCCGTCGAGATCTCCTGGATTGTGCTGTGCTCGATTGCCGTGTGGCTCTGGGCAGCGTCGGTGGCACGGCGCGAGTACGTCGACAACCTGCGCGAGAGCATCCATCAGCACCGCGTCGATACCGAGCGCGCCAATGCGCCGGTAATCGAGCGCGGTGCATCGAAGCTCCTGGCGGCCCGCTTGTCCGGCTCGCCCGAAGAGATTCTGTACGCCCTGAGCGTGTTCGACATGGCCGCCGCGCCGGCGGTCAATCCGGAGGTTCGCCGCCTCTTGCAGCACGAATCGGCCGATGTCCGCCAGGGCGCGCTGCGGCTGCTCTCGCGGTCCGGAGACGTCTCGGTGCTGCACGACGTCGAGCGCCTGCTCTACGATCCGCAGCTCGAGGTCCGAACCGAAGCGCTCCTCTACCTCTCGGAGCACGCGCATGTCGATCCGCTCGAGCGCATCGAGCGGCTCGGGGACTTTCCGGATTTCTCGTTGCGTGCCGCCATGGCGGCGTTTCTCGC
>DASURJ010000211.1:0-15675 GCA_036280115.1 Gemmatimonadaceae bacterium | reverse complement strand
GAGGAACGTGCGAGCCCCGGACCGCGCCGCCGCGAGCGCGAGCGCGCAGGAGACCGTTGTCTTGCCGACGCCGCCCTTCCCGCCGACGACGAGGACGGGCGGAAGCGATTCGACGAACGGGCCGGCGTGGGGCAGTGACGCGAGGTCGCGTCGGCGAGGTCGGGTTGCCCGGCCGCGAGCGGTGCGAGGACCCCGCGGCGCGGTCGCGCGCGCGGGCGGTCGTGGGCGCAGCTGCCTAACACCAGCGGCCCACCGCGAGAGGTCATCCTCGCCGCCCGCCAGGCCAGCCAGCTCGGGCGCAGCGAACGTGATCGCGCCACGCGAGGCACCACGGATTTGCTCCGCCGCATCGACCGCGGCTCCGCTCCGGTCGTGCCCCACGGCATTCACGAGTACCACGCGAACGTGCAGCCCCAGCTCGCCGAGCGCGATGGCGTATCGCTCTGTCTCCGAGACGACCACCGGTTCTGGCCGCGTCACCAGGACGACCCCGGTGCGTGCGGCGTCCGACAGCAGTTGGCGGAGCCGCTCCACCTTGCGACGCATCTCCGAGAGAAACGCGTCCGCCTCGTCGCTCCGGTAGCGCCGCATCAGGGCGGACACCATGAACCGATGCTTCGCCTGCATGGTGTCGAGCAGGTCGATGACGGCGTGGAACGTCTGGGGCAGCGCCAGGAGGCGAAGCGTGTGGCCGGTGGGTGCGCTGTCGAGGAACACACGGCCCCACGTTCCGGCGTCGGCGAGCTCGGCGAGCGCGAGTAGCGCCATGGTTTCATCGATCCCCGGCATGGCGGCAGCGACAAGCCCGTCGATGTCCTCGCGGTCGAGGTACGTCCCGCGGTCGATGATCGTTGCGATCACGTCGCCCCACTCACCGAGGAATCGGGTCCGCGCGGCGTGGGCATCGAGCTGGGCAGCGGAGAGCGCCGTGCCCGCGTCCAGCGCTCGCGGTTCGCCGGTGAGGGACGTCCCGAGGACGTCACCGAGTGCACCCGCGGGGTCGGTCGAGAGGACGAGCGTCCGGCAGCCGCGTCGCGCACTGTGGAGCGCGAGCGCGGCCGCGCAGGTCGTCTTGCCCACGCCGCCCTTGCCACCGACGAGCGTCCACGGGGGAAGCGACGCGAGGAGCGCGTCGACCCCCGTCATTCGTCGCTTTCGGCCCCCCGAGCGACGCGCACCGGGCCCCCGGCCGTCGCCATCCCGAGCCGCTCGCGCCATTCGCGGACCTCGCGGAGTCGCTGCATGAGCACCGCCTCGCGGCGCGTGTACTCCGCGTCGTCGATGTCGCCCAGCTCCAGGAGCATCTGCAGTTCCATGAGCTCCTGCTTTACCGGCGCATCATCGACGAGCTCTTCCTCCACCACGCGCTGGACCTTGCCTAACGACCACCGGATGCCCGCGACGGGGCCGGCAACGGGGAAAAAGAGGAGCTTGGTCAGAAGGCCCATGACGGGACCAGGGAACGTCGCCTCAGTTGGCTTTCTCCAGCTTCAGCTTGATGTTCACGAAATTGTACGGCGGCCACGGCCCCGTGTACTTGAACTGCAGCAGCTCCTCGTAGCGGCGACTCACTTCCTTCACTTTGTCGTCGAACGCGCGCTCCTGCGTGCGCTCGACGAGGAACGCCGCGTTCAGAATCATGCGGTCGCCGATGACCTTGTTGCTCCGGCTGGCAACGGCAACCGGTTTGAGCGCCTCGTGAATGTCGGCGACGTAGCGGCTCTGCACCCCCTCGAGTGCCGCTTCGACGAGCCGCCCGAGCTGCATGCGGGCGAAGTACGTCGAAGACGCCGTATTCCGGCTGATCTCATCCTTGAGCCGCCGGATCTCGTCGTTCTCGCGCTCGAGGTTCGCGATGACCTTCTCCCGTTCCCAGAGGACCTTGAGGCCGAACTCGATCTTGTCCTGCATCTTGTCGAGGACGTCGCTGAAGGCCTGGTAGGTGGAGCGCAGCAGCTCCGTGACATCCTCCTCCGACCGGAACACAGTGCCGAACGACATGGGGATCACGGTGAACTCGCGCATGACCGTCTCGTTGACGAACTCGTGCGCGAGTACGTGCTCCCGTGTAGGATCGTAGATGACGAGCGGGGTGTCGCTGACGATTGCGGCGAGATCACGGTAGTGCACCGTGTAGACGCGCTGGCCGCCGCCGATCCCTACGCTGCCGAAATCACGCGGCTTGTCGAGCCGGATGATGCAGTACACGTACTTGCCGTCGACCGCGGGTTGCGCGAGCGACGGGGTATCGGTCCGGACGGTCTGAGGTTCGGTCATCCCGGGGTCCCGGTTGGCGACGCGTGCACGAAGCCCGATCGTGTCGGGTGTCGCAGAAGGTAGCGCGGGGGTTCGCCGGCGGGAATGGTCCCGGCCATGCAGTAACGAACACGGAACGACCCCTTCGAGGAGGGAGCCGCGCGCCGCATCGGCGCGAGCGCGCATCGCGTCCGCACACCGTCGCCGGCCGTGGAGGCAGACGTGCAGGTCAGCATCCGCCTGGCGAGTCGAGCCGCTTGGCGTCTACTCGTCGCTCTCACGGCCCTGATTGCACTGGGGCACGTCGCCGTCCTCATCCTCGGCTTCGGGTTCGGGTTCCACGAGCTCTGGGGGCTCCGCCGGCTCCTGAACCTGAACGAGGAGTCCAACATCCCCACGTTCTACTCGTCGCTGTTGCTGGTCGCTGCGACGTTGATGCTGACCGTGCTCGCGGCGACGGCCTGGCGCCCAGGCGGAGCGTCCAGGCAAGACGCGCGCTACTGGGCGGGGCTGGCATTGCTCTTCGCCTACATGAGCATCGACGAGGCAGCCGCCATCCACGAGTTGCTGAATTACCCCATTGGCCAGGCACTCAACGCGTCGGGTGTGCTGTACTTCGCATGGGTTGTCCCGTACGCCCTGCTCGCCCTCGTCGTCGCCGCCCTTTACACCCGCTTCCTCTGGCGGCTGCCGCGGCCGATCAGCACCCGCATCGCCCTCGCGGGTGTCATTTTCGTGAGCGGGGCAATCGGGGTGGAGCTATTCCAGGGCGCGAACGCCGATATGATCCGAACGAGCACGACCTCCAGTCTTGACGTGGAGCTCTCATTTCTGGTCGAGGAGACCATGGAGATGCTCGGCGTGTCCTACCTCATCACGACACTGCTGCGCTACGTCGAGATGAGCGGCGGACCGCTGTACGTGACCGTGAGGATCCCGGACACGACCGAGACGCAAAGAGCCACGTTCGTGCCGCCGGCGAGGGCATCGTACCGCACTGCGGGGCGATACGCAGCCAGCGGCTCGTCGACCGCGACGAACCCCTGAAGGAGCAGCGCGTGCGGCAGGCGCGGACCGCTTGGTCGTGCGGTGCCGAACAGAAAGCCCCCGGGACGCCTCGCGCGAGGCGTCCCGGGGGCTCGATTCCGGACTCCTATTCTCGATTCCCGACGATCAACCGCACTCGCTGAAGCCACACACGTGGCACTTCACGCACCCCTCGGCGTACTCGAGCTGCGACCCGCAATCCGGGCAGGTGCCGATGAACGATTCGGCCCCCGTGTCGAAGCTGAGCTGCGCCTGCTCGCCGGTCGCATGGACCACGGTGACTTCTTCACGAACCGGCGGCGCGGCGGACGGGCCGCGGCTCTCGCGCAACAGGTCCTGCTGCACGCCGAGCTGCTTCTCCTGGTACCAGTCGTAGAGCGCGATGCCGATCGCATCGGGCACCGAGAGGACCTTGTTGGGCCCGAGCCCCACCGCGCGATCGGACGAGATGCCGCGCAGCTGCTTGTGGATCTCCATGAGCGGGATCCCCGAACGCAACGCGAGCGAGATGAGGCGCCCCATCGCTTCGGCGTCCGCCATCGCGGACCCGCCCGCCTTGCCGAGGTTGATGAAGACCTCGAACGGTTGCCCGCGGTCGTCCTCGGTGATGTGAACGAACATCGTGCCTAACGGGGTCTCCTTGCGGATGGAAGTGCCCCGCAGCTTATCCGGGCGCGACCGCTTCTGACGGCGCTGGAGATTTTCCGCCTCGGCGTCGTACAACGCCTTCTTGAGCCGCTCCACTTCGGCGTCCAGCTCGGCGATGGTGCCCTTGAGCTCCGCGAGCTCGCGCTTGTCGGTCGGCGCGCCGTCACGCTCCGTCTTTGCCTTTTCCGTAGCGCCGGTGGAGAGCACCTGGTTGTCGCGCGAGCCGTCGCGGTAGACCGTCACGCCCTTGCACTTGAGATCGTACGCGAGCGCGTAGATCGCCCGCACGTCGGCAACCGTGGCGGTGTGCGCGAAGTTCGTCGTCTTCGAGATGGCCGAGTCGCAGTGCTCCTGGAAGGCGGCCTGCATGCGCATGTGCCACTCCGGTGCGATGGCGTTGGCGGTCACGAACACGCGCTGCCAGCGCTCCGGCACCTCGGGAAAGTCCACGCGCCCCTCACGCGCGATGCGCTCCATGAGGGCCTCGGAATACCAGCCTTCCTTCTTCGCGATCGCGACGAAGTCCTCGTTCACGTCGGGCATCATCACGCCGGCCTGGTTGCGCATGAACGCGACGGCAAAAAGCGGCTCGAGCCCGGACGAGCAGCCGGCGATGATGGAGATCGTCCCCGTCGGCGCAACGGTGGTGACGTTGCAGTTACGGAGCAGCTGCATGGGGCGGACGCGCTTCCCGTCACGGTCGCGCGCGCAGGTCTCGTCGGGCCCCCAGATGGAGCGCGCCCACTCGGGGAACGCGCCGCGCTCGTTGGCGAGCCGTTCGCTCTCCTTCTTGGACTCGACGTCCACGAACTGCATGACCTTGCGACCGAAGTCCACGCCCTCGGGGGAATCGTACGCGATACCGAGCCTGACGAGTGCGTCGGCGAAGCCCATGACGCCAAGCCCGATGCGGCGGATGCGCTTCGAGAGCGCGTCGATCTCCGGCAGCGGGTACTTGTTGACGTCGATGATGTTGTCGAGGAAGTGCGTCGACAGCGCGATGTCGGCGGCGAACGCGTTCCAGTCCAGCTTTCCGTCGCGCACGTAATAGCCGACGTTGATGGAGCCGAGGTTGCAGACGTCGTAGCCGAGGAGTGGCTGCTCACCGCACGGGTTCGTCGCCTCGTAGCTGCCGAGGTGCGGGACGGGGTTGTAGTGGTTCGCCTCGTCGATGAAGAAGACGCCGGGCTCGCCGGTGCGCCACGCGCCGTCGATCATCTTGTCCCAGACCATCTGCGCGTCGAGCTGCTTCACGACCTGCTTCGTGACCGGATCAATGAGGTCGTAGGTCGTGCCCGCCTTCACTGCCTGCATGAACGCGTCGGTGACGGCCACCGAGATGTTGAAGTTCGTGACCTGCGTGAGGTCTTCCTTGCAGGTGATGAACTCGAGGATGTCCGGGTGATCGACGCGCAGGATACCCATGTTCGCCCCGCGTCGCGTCCCGCCCTGTTTCACGGCGTCCGTGGACGCGTCGTACAGCTTCATGAACGAGACGGGACCGCTCGCCACCCCGGTGGTGGAGCGGACCATCGATCCGTTCGGGCGCAGCCGCGAGAACGAAAAGCCGGTCCCGCCCCCGCTCTGATGGATGAGCGCCATCGAGCGCAGCGTGTCGTAAATGCCGTCGCGTCCGTTGGAGAGCGAGTCGGCGATGGGCAGCACGAAGCACGCGGACAGCTGGCCGAGCGGGCGGCCCGCGTTCATGAGCGTGGGCGAGTTGGGCTCGAACCGGCGCTCCGTCATGAGCGCATAGAACTGCTGCGCGGCCTCCGTGACGGCTCCCTCGCTCGCTCCGTACCGGCGGTCAGCTTCCGCGACGACCGTAGCCACCCGCCAGAACATGTCCTCGGGGGTTTCGGTCGGCTTCCCGCTGGAATCCTTCACCAGATAGCGCTTCTCGAGAACAGTGCGCGCGTTCTGGCTGAGGTCAGCGGGGCCGGCAGGGGGCTTCGAGGGTAGGGGCATGTTTACATCTCTCCCTGGTGAAACGTAGCGTGCGACGACAGGAGCCAACGCACCGAGCGGGGGGCACCGGGGAATCCGGCGCGGCGAGAAGAGGAAAGAGGGGCGCAGTTTAGGGACGTTCGTGAAACCGCGCCAGTATCTACGTAAATTACTACAGGATAGCCACTTACGTAATCGACATCACGAATCTCGGCGAGGTCGTGTGTTTCCACGCGGCGAGAGATTATAGCCGTCTCACGCAACGCCCTTCCGGCGCCCACAAGCCGGGTCCCGCACCCGCCTAACGCGGGGCAAGCACGCAACTCGCAACACGATAAAACCTTAGTGACCTTCAACCGCCCCTGCCTGCCAGATGCTGCCACGCCGCGCGGCGGCCGCGATCGCCACCGGAACTCTACTGCCGAGCCGCACGACTCGGATCCTTGCCTGGAAACACGTGCATTCCACGTGCCGGAGGCAGTGCCGTAGCACGAATAGCCGCAACAACTTATGCTGAGTCCGCCAGCAAACGCCAACCCTCACGGACCCGATCGCACCGCCGGAAACTCCCCCCGTCGGTGCCGTTCCGCGAGCGCAACATACGCCGCGACCGCCGACGCGATCCGGCCCCGTAACTCGTCGTCCGTCGACCGCACCACTCGGCCCGGGACGCCCAGCACGAGCGAGTTCGGTGGCACCACCATCCCCTCTCGGCACACCGCGCCGGCCCCGACGATCGACCCCGCGCCGACGACCACGTGGTTCAACACGATCGCCCCCATCGCAATGAGGCAGTCGTCCTCGACCACCGCGCCGTGGACGATCGCGCGATGGCCGATCGCGACGCGCGCCCCGATCGTGCACCGGAGTCCCGGGTCGACGTGAATGACCGCACCGTCCTGGACGTTACTCGACTCGCCGATGGTGATGGCGGCACTGTCGGCACGCAGGACGGCCGACGGCCACACGGACGCCGCCGCGCCAAGCGTGACGTCACCGCACACGAACGACGCCGGATGGATGAACGCCGTCGGATGGATGGTCACCGCGCCTCACCCAGCGCCCGGAAGTACGCCTCCAGCCCGTCCGCGACGCCTAACGCGTACCGCTCCTGGAACTCCGGCGTTCGCACCGCGGACTCCTGCTCCGGGATCATGATGAACGCGCCCTCACACAGCACCGATGGCATCCACGGATGCCGGAGGTCGGACAGGTTGTCATAGAAGATCCCCAGGTCTCTGAGCCCCATGCGCGCCACCATGCCGCGCTGCACCGCGCGCGCGAGACGCTCCGACGCGGGATGAAAGTAGTAGCTGCCGGTGCCGTGCGCCGTGAACGGGTTCACCCCGTCGGGAAGCGCGTTCAGATGAATCGAGACGAACGCGTGCGCGCCCGCTTGCCGGGCGAGAACCGGGCGGATGGCGAGTGGCAACGGGTTTGCCGTCGTTCGCGTCATGACGACGCGCGCGCCCCGAGCTTCGAGGATCGCCTTCAACCGCTCGCTGATGGCGAGGGTCGGGACCGCCTCGTACAACCCGGTCGGCCCCGTCGAGCCGGCCGGCGGATGCCCCGCGTTCACCGCGATGGTCAGCCCGCGAAGCGGTGACGCGCGATCGATGCGCGGCGGCCGCCGCACCCGAAGGCGAAACGCGCCCGCCTCCCACATGGCGAGGTACCCATACGCCGGGCGGGCAAGATCGATCTCGTAACGCGCGCGATCGCTCGTCTCCTGATACCACCGCACGCGCCGCACGAGCGAGTCGTCGCCGGTGTAGCCGACGATGTCGGTGTTGGCCCGCACGCCGTACAGGAGTAACACGAGCCGCGTCCCCTCCTCGCGGACCTCGAACGCCGGTCGCTCGCCGGTCGGGATCACGACGTCAGCCCATTCTGGCCCGGACGCCACGCGGGCATTGCCGGCGATGCGCCGCGGCCCCGCCGTGCCGGCGGGGAGCTCGGTGACGTCAGCGGCGGATGCCCACGCCTCGAGCGCCGCATCGAGGCGGACGCGCACCATGTCGCCCACCCGCCCGGTCTGCTCCAGCACCGTCCCCGGCAGGAGGTGCCACTTGTACGTCCCGTTAGGCACCGGCCGCACGTTGATGACGCGGTCGGTATCGGGGACCGCGGCGCCGCCGGTGAGGCGGACCCAGCGCGCACGTCCGGGCTCGTCGACCGTCACACCGCGAATCGCAAACCGTGCCGAGTCGGGCCCGCGCGCCACGACGAGCTCCGCACCGCTCGTCAGGAGAGACGCCGGGACATCCGTCGCCCAGAGAAACGGATCCCAGCCGGCGTCGCTACTCGCACCGCTCGAACCACCGGGCTGGCCGACCCCGTTGACGAGCACGCGGTGCGATTCATCCGCGAGCCGGACCACCGCCGTCACGTTTCGCGGGGCACGTACGCTGACGCGGATCCGCTCGTCGGCTCGCGCGAGCCGCACACCGCGCGGCGCCACGCTCCCCGAGTCGACCACGAGCCGCCCCGTGTCTGCGAGCACCACTCGCGATGGGAGTAGGCGAACCGGATGCGTGATCGCGGCGCTGTCAGCGCCACGCCGCGCAACGATCGCGTAGCCAGGGGCGTCACCCGGTGGAACGGGCAGGAACGCGAGGAAACTCCCGTTAGGGAGCACGGGCACGCTCGTGCCGTTGATCGTCAGGGTCGCGTTGCCGCTGCCGACACTGCCGAAGATGAAGTTCGAGTCGCGCGCCTGAATGAGCGCACCCGCGGGTGGATAGATGACCCGGATGGCGAGCGCGCCGTCCACGAGTGGAACTGGGGGGAGCGTTGGCGCGGACACCGGTACGGAGGGGGAAGGTTCCACGCGGGGCGCCGCGCGACTACAGGCCGAGGCAATCAGGAAGCCGGCGGCGAGGACCCACAGGGTCGCCACCATCCGCCGGGGGGTCGGCGTCGTCCGTTCCATGCGGAGAAGCTAACACCGGCCTCGTTAATTGCCTCCCGTTTTCCCTACTCGTATATATTCGTCAACTTCGTGACTCCTCCCTGACCCCCGCACCCGTCCGTTCCGATCCCTCCGGAGCACGTTTGACGGTCAACTCCCACCCGACGCCGACGGACCCGCTCACGCCCCCCGGCGCGATCGTCTTTCACGTTTTCGCGCACTCCGACGTCGGCCGGACACGGGAGCACAACGAGGACGCGTTCGTGGTCGCGGACCTCGAGCGTGCCGAGCCGCTCCATTTCGAGCACCTCCGGACCGAGCGCGCGAGCCCACGCGGCACGCTGTTCATGGTCGCCGACGGGATGGGGGGCGCGGCCGCAGGCGAGATCGCGAGCGAGATGGCCGTCGAGGTGGTGCTTCAGCAGATGCGACGGCGGTGGCGCGACGCATCGACAGTGGAGCCGGCCGCGTTCGTCGGCGCATTGAAGGCCGCAACCGAAGTGGCCAACGCTACGATCCACCACTATGCCGCCGATCACCCCGAGCTCCGGGGGATGGGAACCACTGCGACGATCGCGGGCCTGCTGGGCGATACGCTGTACCTCGCGCAGGTTGGTGATAGCCGAGCGTACCTGGTCCGCGACGGTGTGGCGTTTCAGATCACGAAAGACCAGTCCCTCATGCAGAAGCTCATCGAAGCCGGCGAGATCACCGCCGAGGAAGCCGAGATGAGTGACCGCCGGAACATCATCCTGCAAGCGCTCGGGCCCGAGCCGAACGTCAAGATCGACCTGACGCATCAGCGGATACGACGGGACGATGTGCTGGTGCTGTGTAGCGATGGGCTGTCGGGACTCGTGAAACCCGAACAGATCGCGCGTGCGGTCACCGAGGAGCACAGCCCGGAGCTCGCCGCCGAGCGCCTCGTCGAGCTCGCGAACTCATCCGGCGGGCCCGACAACATCACCGTCGTGATCGCGCGCTTTCACGGGACGGGGCTCACTGCCCCGGAGCCCGTGGACGAGGTAGGGCATCGCGTGTTCGACTCGCCAGACCTGGTCACGCCATCAGCGACGTCGCCCATCGTTCACGTCGGCGATGACTTCGTGGAGTCGATTGGCCTCAGGCCGCCGCCGGCGCCCGATACTGACATGACCGTCGACGAGCGCCGGCGGCGCGGGATCATCTACGTTCGCGTGCTCGCGGCCGTGGGCATTGCCCTGACGCTGCTGTTTCTCTGGCAGGTTCTGACGTAGCGCGGCTCGCGGACTGAGGGCCGAATCGCCTCACACCCGTTGCATCATCCACCGCCCGGCCGCGCGCAGCATGGCGTCGCTCGCGGTCCAGCACGCGACGAGGAGATCGGCGTCCAGCGATGCCGGCGCGGCGTCGGGATGTCCGCACCACAGTACGACGATTTCACGCCGCGCCTCGCGGGCGTCCGCACACACCGCGGCGAGCTCGCGCGGCACGGTCGCCGACGGCCCGTGACCGGGTCGCACGGCCCGGGGCGCCATCGTGGCGACGATCACGAGCGTGGACCGGGTCGCGGCGCCGACCGTGTGGACGTGCCTAACGCCGACAGGATCGCCGCCCGCCTGGGCTACGCCGTCCACGAGCGACTGCGCGATGCCGGAACGGTCTACACGCCGGTCGCTCGCCACCAGGACGTCGATGGGCGCCTCCATCCGAACCGCGCGTCCGCGCACCACCGCGATCGTGCGCTCGGCAAGCTCGTCGAGCCAGGCGTCGTCCTCTCGCCCGCTGTCTGGCGGCGCCGGCGCGCCCGCGAGCTCCGCGCGCTCACGCCGGCGCCGGGCAGCGTCGTGCACGCGCTCGCGATCGACGCGGCCTTGGGCGACGGCGTCGAGCAGCCCGCGCAGATCCGTATCGAGGCGGTCGGTGCGGAGCACGAGGTCCACTCCCGCCGCGACGAGATCGCAGGCGGTGACGCTCCTCCCGACGCGGCGCTCGAGTAACGCCGCGTCGGCAAGCACAAGCCCGTCGAAGCCGAGTTGCTGCCGGAGCACGCGGTCGATCACGGCCGAGGAGAGCGCCGCGGGCTCGTTGCGCGCGTCGAGCGATGGGTACGCCGCGGCCGCCATCGTAATGGCTGCCGCGCCGGCGTCGATCGCCGCCCGGAACGGCACGAGATCGACATCGTACAGCGAGTCCTCCGGCACGCGCACGGTCGGGAGCGCGCTCACGTCATTCGTTGCGCGGCCGGTACCCGGGAAGTCGCCGACGCAGGAGAGGACGCCTTCGGCCTGCACGGCGTCGACCGATTCGGCGACGGCGAGCGCGACCGATGACGCGTCGGCACCGAACGACTCGACCACGGGGGCTCCGGCGACGTTGCACGACGGGCCGAGCATCGCGTTGCACCCGGTGCGGCGGACGGCCCGACCGGCAAGACGCGCCGCTCGGCGCACGACGTGCGGGTCGCGGAGCGAGGCGATCGCGGCGGGGGGCGGGAGCGCCACGGGTTGTCGGCGACCAACCCGGTCGTCGAACGAGCCCGGATCCATGACGAGCAAGGGCGCTTCATCCGCGCGGCCCCGGATCGCGGTGGTCAGCTCGATGCTCGCCTCCATCGGGACGCCATCGAGCACGAAGCCACCGACACCGGCGTCGAGGGCCCGCTCGACGGCTGGTCGCACGGCCGCCATCCCGAGCGTCGGGTTCCAGCGGATGGACGGCAGCAGGAGACGCGCGATCTCGCGCATACCGCGCGGCCCTAGCCGGGCAGCCTAACGACGGTCACGCCGGCGTGAGGTGGCCGAGGATGCGCGGGCCTCGCGCGCCCGTCACGCTCGGCAGGTTACCGGGCTCTCGCTCGAGGAAGAGATAACCGAGGAGCGCGAATGCAACCGCCTCCTTCGCTTCGCCGTCGAAGAACAATTCATCGAACCGGCGCACCCGAAGCGTTGGCAGCGCGGCACGGATGGCATCCACGAGTGCCGGATTCTCTGCCCCGCCGCCGGACAGGACGAGCTCGCCGACAGGCTCCGGTACGAATCGGCGAAAGGCATCCGCAATGCTCGCCGCTGTCAACGCCACCGCGGTCGCCACGATGTCGCCCGGCGACGCGACCGCCTGCTCCGCTCGGCACCGGTCGACGAACCCCGCGACGTAGGTGGGATCGAACAGCTCGCGTCCGGTCGACTTCGGTGGCGGCGCGGCGAAATAGGGGTCCGCGAGCGCCCGGCGGACGACCGGCTCGATCGGCGTGCCGGTTCGTGCCAGTTGTCCGTCGACGTCGTACGACGTTCCAGGTGCGACGAGGCGAGTAACACCGTCGATCACGACCACGCCCGGGCCGGTATCGAAGGCGCGCGTGGACGTGCTCACGCCGCCGGGCGGCACGATCGTGACGTTCCCGATGCCGCCGAGATTCTGCAGGGCGCGCCACTCGTGCTCGTGGGCGAAGAGCAGCGCGTCGGCCACTGGTACGAGCGGGGCACCCTGCCCTCCGGCCGCGACATCTCGCACGCGAAAATCGCTCACGACGTCGATCCGCGTCCGCTCGGCGATCATCGCGGGCTGCCCGATCTGCCATGTGGAATGACCGGGCTCGTGCCACACGGTCTGACCGTGGCTCGCAATGGCTGACACCGACGCGCGGTCGACGCCGGCCTCGGCGATCGCGGCGATGGCGGCGTCGGCAAGCCAGGCGCCGACATCGAACGCCAGCCGGCAGTACTCACGCGGGGTGACGCCCACGAGCGATTTCGCGAGGCGATCGCGCTGCGACGTATCGTACGGACGTACGCTCATGCCTAACACGTCGTAGGTCACGCGCCCGCCCGCGGCGCGGTCGAACCGGACGACCGCCGACGAGATGCCATCGAGCGACGTGCCCGACATGAGTCCGACGACGATGCGTGGTCCGCCGGAAGCCGGGCCCGTCATACCACCACCGGGGGCGGAGCGTCAGGCACCACGCGGCGAATCACTCCGCCCGCCGCGGCGAGCGCTCGCTCGGCCTCGTCGCGGCCGACGCCGAGCTTCTGCATGACGATCGCGATCTTCACGCTGCGTCCGGATCGAGCGAGCAGTTCGCGCGCTTCCTCGCGGGAGACGCCACACACCTCGACGACGATGCGTTCGCTGCGGTCCTTCAACTTCTCGTTCGTCGCCTTGAGGTCGACCATCAGGTTGCCGTACGTCTTGCCGATGCGGATCATCGCGCCAGTCGTGATCATGTTCAGGATCATCTTGGTCGCGGTCCCGGCCTTGAGTCGCGTGGACCCGGTCACGACCTCGGGCCCAACAATGGCGATGACCGCTTCATCGACCGTCGCGAGCAACCTGTCCGAGACTGGGGTGCACGCGACGATGGCCGTTCGTGCGCCCCGCGCGCGCGCGCGTTCGAGGGCCCCGTGCACGAACGGCGTGGTGCCCGACGCCGCGATGCCGACGACGACGTCGCGCTCGCCGACCGCATGCTCGTCCATGACGGCGGCGCCCCCTGGCGGTGAATCCTCCGCGCCTTCCTGCGCGCGCAGGATGGCCGGGAACCCGCCGGCGATGATCCCCTGCACCATCTCCGGGTCGCTGCCGAACGTGGGCGGACATTCACTCGCGTCGAGGATTCCGAGCCGGCCCGACGTACCGGCGCCGACGTAGAACAGGCGGCCGCCACGACGAAACGCATCCTCGGTGACCGTGACGAGGCGCGCAATCGTCTCGCGCTGCGTCGCGACGGCATCGGCCACCGTGCGGTCTTCGGCATTCATCAGGTCGACGATCTGGAGCGCCGAAGCGAGATCGATGTCGGCCGTACGCGGATTGCGACGTTCGGTGATGCGCGGGTCGGGCGCCTGACGAGTCACGACGAGACAGGTGGAGGAACCGGCGCAGCCACACCGTGCGCGCGCCGCGCGCGTTCACCGCGCGAGGAGAGTGGTTCACTGTCGACGATGCGGAGCGCGGGCTAAGTTATGCCGCGCGCGTGAGCAGTGGCAAGCGATCTCAGAATGGAGCCGTGCCATGACGGGGCGAATGACAGCGATCTCGCGGATGACCGCGATCACAACATCGATCTGCATGGCCGTCGTGGTCGCGGCCGGCGCGTGCCAGTCTGCGAGTACCGGCGGCGGCTCGATATCGGGGCGCGCGACGGCAATCCCCGTGCGACAGCCCGCGTCGTTCCCCGCGGAATGGCGGTTCACCCCGAACGGGGAGGCGACCTTCGCAGCGTCGACCATGATCGCGAGCAACAGCCTGCTCGCGAGTCAGGCCGGCGACGAGATCCTCCGCCAGGGTGGCAATGCCGTCGACGCGGCCGTCGCGGTCGGTTTCGCGCTCGCGGTCACGTTCCCATACGCGGGCAACCTTGGCGGCGGCGGATACATGGTGATCCGCATGGCCGACGGGCGCACCGCAGCGATGGACTACCGCGAGGTCGCGCCGCTCGCCTCGACGCGCGACATGTACATCGGGCCGGACGGTCAGCTCACGGACGAGAGCGTCATCGGCTACAAGGCATCGGGAGTTCCGGGCGCCGTTGCGGGCATGGCGGCGGCGCTCGCACGCTTCGGCGCGAAGCCGCTGCGCGACGTGCTGCAGCCGGCCATCCGTCTCGCGGATGAGGGCTTCATCGTCGACAGCGCGCTGTTCGAGTCGCTGCGCGGAAACCAGGAATACATCAGCCGGTTCGACGGACGGAACGTGTTCTTCCCGAACGGGCAACCGCTGCAACCGGGGACGCGCTTCCGTCAACCCGCGCTCGCTCGCACGCTCCGACTCATCGCCGAGCAGGGCCCCGACGCCTTTTACAGGGGTGAGGTGGCCGACTCGATCGTCGCCGGCATGCAGCGCGGCGGCGGGATCATCACGAAAGACGACCTCGCGCGCTACGAGCCGATCATGCGCGAGCCGATCGTCTCGACGTACCGCGGCTACCGCCTGTTCACCATGCCGCCGTCGTCATCGGGTGGAACGACGATCACCGAATCGCTCAACGTTCTCGAGACGTTCGACTCGCTCCCACCGTTCGGGAGCGTGGGCTACACACACGCGCTGGCGTCCGCGTACCAGCGCGCGTTCATCGATCGCAATTCCAGGCTCGGAGACCCGGCGTTCGTGCAGGTGCCACTCGCGCGGCTGACGAGCAAGGCGTACGCACGCGAGCTGCGCAAGACGATCGCGCTGGACAGGGCGACCCCGACACCGGAGCTCGAGCGCAAGATGCCCGAGCCGGTGCACACCACGCATTACTCCGTGGTGGATGGCGCGGGGAACGCGGTCGCGACGACGACGACGATCAACAACGGCTACGGGTCCGGTGTGTATCTCACGGGCCCCGGCTTCTTCATGAACGACGAGATGGATGATTTCGCCGCGCAACCCGGTAAGCCGAACATGTTCGGCCTCGTCCAGGGAGAGCAGAACGCCATTGCGCCCGGGAAGCGGATGCTGAGCGCAATGTCGCCGACGATCGTGCTCGATCCGTCGGACAGCGTGCTGCTCGTCGTCGGCGCCGCCGGCGGCCCGCGCATCATCACGGCGACGTCGCAGGTGATCCTGAACGTCATCCACCACCGGATGTCACTCGCGGACGCGATGCGCGCGCCGCGGATCCACCATCAGGCACTCCCCGACACACTGCGCTACGAGCGTAACGGCCTCGCCGCCGCCGTCGTCGACTCGCTCGAGCGAATGGGGTGGGCCGTGGCGCCGGTCGGCGGTGTGGCGAACGTGAACGCTGTCATGCGCGTCCAGGGCGGATGGGTGGGAGTCACTGAGCCTCGGGATAGAGGGCCCAGTCGGGCCGCTGGCCACTAGGTGAGAGCTACCGGCGCAACCAGCGCAACCAGCGCAACCAGCGCTGGTTAGCTGTTAGCTGGAACTGGTTGCTGCGG
>DASURJ010000210.1:0-6295 GCA_036280115.1 Gemmatimonadaceae bacterium | reverse complement strand
GTTGCACGAGGCGGGGATCCCGGCGTACGTCTTTCCCGAAGCCGCCGCTCGCGCGCTCGCCGCGATGTGCCGCCAGCGCGAGTGGCTGGAACGTCCGCCTGACGAGTCGCCTCCGCTCGCGGTAGACAGGGCGAAGGCGAGCGAGATCCTCGGCCGAGCGCGCGCGGAGCGGCGCGCGAAGCTGTCGGAGCTCGAGGCGCTCGCCCTGCTCGACGCCTACGGCATTGCGACCGCGGCGGCTGAGCTCGCGACGACGGCCGACGAAGCGACCGCAGCAGCCGAGCGTGCCGGATTTCCCGTGGCCATGAAGATCGTGTCGCCCGACATCACTCACAAGACCGACGTGGGCGGCGTGCGGCTCGGCCTCGCGACGCCAGACGAGGTGCGCGCGGCGTTCACACGGATGATGGACGACGTGTGCAGCCGCTCGCCCGGCGCGCGCGTGGACGGCGTGATCGTGCAGCGGATGATTCGCGGCGGACGGGAGACGATTGCCGGTGTCACGAGAGACCGGCTGTTCGGCCCGCTCGTGATGTTCGGGCTCGGGGGCATTCTCGTCGAGGCGCTGCGTGACGTCGTGTTTCGTCTCGCGCCGCTCGGGACGCGTGACGCGCAGGAGATGGTCACCGGCATCCGCGGCGCCGCGATCCTGAAGGGCTTGCGAGGTGAGCCACCCGCGGACCACGACGCGCTCGTGGATGCGGTCCGCCGCGTTGCACAGCTCGCGGTGGATTTCCCGGAGATCGAGGAGATGGACGTGAACCCGCTGCTCGCGTTCGAGCGCGGGGCGATCGCCATCGACGCACGGTTCCGGGTAGCCGTCGAGCGCTGATCGTCTTCGGGGTCCCGACGGGATCTGGCGTCGCCTTTGCTGTTCTGCCCGATGCAGCCCTGAGCATTCGGGCTGCTCGCCCGCCGCCGATGGCGGAGACGCCGGTGCCAGCCCGTCATGTCGTGACGCCGAACGCCGGTGCGTTACCATGGGGTTTTCACCACGGCGTCCCTCATGCGGCCCTGGCCGGCGCTGGAATCGCACCTGACAGCGTACCTCATCTCGCTGGCCATCTCGGCCGCGGTCGCGGCGTGGTGCTGGGATCGGCGCCATACCGCCGCGGGAGCCGGCCCATACGCCCTCGTCGCGCTCTCTCAGGCCTTCTGGACGCTCGGTTACATACTCGAGGTCTTCAGCTCCTCGCTCGCTGGCAAGCTGTTCTGGGACAACGTGCAGTTCATCACCCTTCTGGGATGGGTCGTGGGCTTCGCCGCGTTCACGGCCCAATACACCGGCCGCCGGGTGCCGCGACCGGCATCTACGTACGCGCTCGTGGCGTTCCCGTTCATCGCGCTCGTCGTGCTCGCGTTCACGGATCAATGGCACGGCCTGGTTCGCTCGCGAGTCCGACTCGTTCCGAGCGATCTGGGGCCGGCATTGCTGTACGACTTCGAGCCTGTCGTGTGGGCGATATCCCTCTACGGCTACGCAGCATTCCTCGTCTGCCTGGGCATGCTGCTCGCCAAGTACATCGGCGCAGCGCGGATCTTCCATCTGCAACACGGCCTCGTGCTGCTCGGGAACGCGATTCCGATTCTCGGTACGGTGCTCACCCTGACCGTGCTCGTCGACTCGCCAGCGAGGGACCTCGCACCGGTGACGTTCGCTCTGGCCAATGTGCTTGTCGCCATCGCCCTGAGTCGGCTCGGGCTCTTCGATCTCGTCCCCGTCGCCAGAAGCGTCGTCGTCGAGAGCACCAATGCCGCCGTTTTCGTGCTCGATGCGGAGGGCCGAATCATCGATGTCAATCCCGCGGGACGTCGAATGGTCCCCGGCGCGAGGGGCGACGCCATTGGAAAGCCGGCATCCGAGGTCTTCGACGCGTGGCCCGCTCTGCGCGCGCTCATCGAGCGCGGAAGTCGCGAACCAACGGTGGTGGAGATGGAGCGCGCCGACGGTACCCAGTTCATCGCGGTACGTGCGTTTCCCCTGCGACGAGGCGCGCTCCGTGAGGGAGGGCACGTGATCGTTGCGCAGGACGTGACCGCGCAGCACCGAGCCAAGGTCGAGCTTCGGGAGCATCGCGACCGGCTCGACGATCTCGTGCGCGCACGCACCGCCGAGCTACAAACGGCAAACGAGGAGCTCAGGCGCGAGAGCGATGAGCGCCAGCGAGTCGAGGCCCAGTTACACCAGGCGCAGAAGATGGACGCAATCGGCAGACTCGCGGGGGGGATCGCGCACGACTTCAACAACCTGCTCACGGTCATCATCGGGCATGCGGAGCTCCTGCTCCGCACGCCGGCTGCCCATGATCCGGAGGACCGCGCGGACCTCGAGGGGATCGTGCACGCCTCGCGTCAGGCAGGGCTGCTGACCCAACAGCTCCTGGCATTCGGACGCAAGCAGGTCCTGCAACCGGCGGTCCTCGACCCGAACGGCGTATTGCGCGACATGGAGCCGATGCTGCGTCGGCTCCTCGCCGAGAACATCGAGCTCGTCATCGACACGCAACCGGACATCGGTCACGTGATGGTCGATCCCTCGCGGCTCCAACAGGTCGTGCTGAATCTCGTCATCAACGCCCGCGACGCCATGCCGCGCGGTGGACGCCTTCGTATCGAAACGGGAGAGACACTCCTGGGCGACGTGGCCGCTCGCCGGCACGCGGCAGCCAGTCCAGGACACTTCGTCACGGTGCGGGTGACCGACACCGGCGTCGGCATGGACCGAGAGGTCCAGGAGCGGATTTTCGAGCCGTTCTTCACGACCAAGGAGAAAGGACGAGGCACGGGGCTCGGCCTCGCAACCGTTCACGGAATCGTGGAACAGAGCGGCGGGAAGATCGCGGTCGAAAGCGAGCCGGGACGCGGGAGTACATTCACCGTGTACCTCCCTCGGATGGACCCACCTCCTGAGGAGACACCCGCGGTCCTCCCGGCGCCTGAGCCACGCACGGGCGCCGAGACGATCCTCGTGGCGGAAGACGACGAGATGGTTCGGCGGTACATCGAGCGAGCGCTCGGCGGGAGCGGGTATCAGGTGTTCGTCGCTCGCGACGCCGATGAAGCGCTCGCGATCGCCGATCGCCACCACGCACCCATACACGTCCTTGTGACCGACGTCGTGATGCCGGGCCGAATCAACGGACGGGAGCTTGCGCGGCTACTCCAGCGTTCGCGCCCCTCGATGCGCGTGCTCTACATATCGGGGTACGCCGACGACGTGATCGCGAAGCACGGCGTCGTGGAAGACGGCGTGTATCTGCTTCAGAAGCCCTTCGCCGCCGACGCACTGCGCACCGCGGTGCGGGAGCTACTCACCGGGAGTGGAGTGCAATTCGACGACCGACGCTCCGACTCGTCGCTGCCCGGCCCGGCACAGGCGTAGCGGCAGCGACCGTCGTCATAGCCGCGCCTGGGCCGACTCTCGCCGGAGCTGCAACACGCGAACGCCTGGATCGACGACGACACGCTCGGGCTTGAACGACGTCCGGACCGAGATCGCGCGGCGCTCCTTGCCGCCAAGCGTGACCGTCACGAGCTCCGCCTGATACGCCGCCGGCTGCTTCGTGCCCGTCGTATCCGGAAAGCGCTCGCCACTGACCGCCGCGACCTCGACCGGCATCCGCCCGGACCCCACGTTTTCGACTTCGGCCGTCGTGACCCATCCGCCGCCGGGCGCCGCGACCGTCTTCGCGTTATGCACCCGGTACTCCGGCACCACGACGGTGTCGAACCACTGCCGCGCGAAGTCGTCGTACGCCCCCGGGTCGGGCGCGTACCGACGCATGTGCGTCACGAAGTCATGGAGCACCGGATGATCCGGATTGCCGCGGTACGCGGCGATGAAATCCTTCATGCCGCGGAGCGCGGGCTCACGCCCCATCCGCTGCAACAACATCCAGAATACCCAGCCGCCTTTGTCGTAGGTGACCGTGCCATCACCCGCCTTCGAGCCGTCGATGCGCAACAGCTTGCGCTCCGCGTCCGCCTGACGCGAGTCGCCGTAGCGCGACTCGATCCGCTTGCGAAACTCGATCGCGTCCCGCTCGCCTTTCACCTGCTCGATGAGCAGCGCCGTCGAGAAGTGCGACATCCCCTCGCTCAGAATGTTCCCGCTCGGCCCCTTGCCCGGCTGGAGCATGTTGCCCCACCACTGGTGCGCCGCCTCGTGCGCCGTCACGAGGAACGCGAGGTTCGTCTTCGGGTCGCTCTTCGTGAGGAAGCCGATTCCCTCCGAGAACGTGATGTTCGTCGGGAACCCCTGTGCGTACGTCGCGAGGTTCGGGAACTCGCTCAGCTTGAGCTCCTTCCATGGGAACGTGCCGAACCACTCGCTGTAGTACTGTCGCGCCGCGTCGAGCGCTTCGCTCATCTCGGCGATGTTGTACGTGTGCTCGGGATGGTAATAGAGCACCGTCCCGTTCCCGCGCTTCACCTGCCAGCGCGCCGCAACGACGTTGAACGCCATCACCGGGTGATCGCTCTCCCAGACGACCGTTCGTCGCCCGCCTGCCGTGGAGTCCGATCTCAGCTCCCCGACGGAGTTCGCGACGAAGTCGGCGGGGGTCGTGATCGCGAGCCGCGTCGTCAGCGGTAACTCGCTGCCGAATGCCGGATCGGTAATGCCCTCGTAGAAGTCGTCAGGGTACTGCCGGGGCTCGTAGTCGTTCTCGTCGTCCTCGACGCCGATCCCCTCGAGGTAGCCAAGCACCGGGAACCACCGCGGCGTGAAGCTCGTCATCACGACGCCCGACGGCAGGATGAACTCGCTCGCACCACCGCCATTCTCGGTAGCGCCGGTCTCACGGCCCGAGTAGCTGAACCCCAGGCGCAGCGTATCGCCGGGCATGAACGGCGCCGGCGGCGTGAAGACATGTAAGAGCGACGACGTGTCAGGGGTGTAGGCCGTGCCGTTCATTGTCCATTTCAGATCGCGCCAGGCCGGCGACGTCGTGAGCGGCACACGTGCGAGACGCGTGTCGCGCTTGTTCACGAGCATGTAGGTCCCCTTCACCGTCCACGACCGCTGCGCGGGCTCGATCGTCAGGTCGAGATCAACGTCGGCCAGCGCGGGCAGCGGGGCTTCCCGCCACGTCGCGAGGTTCTTCTTCCAGTAGTCCTTCGCCTGCTTCTCGAACCGCCCGCCGTCGGGGCCGCGGTCGATCTGCCGCCACAGCATGCCACCTGCGATCACGGGGATGACGAGTGCCGGCACCGCACGGAGAAACGATGCGCGGAGCGCGGCCGGCCGAGCCCGGTGGATCATCCGAATCGCATCCCGGTCGCGCCGCGGGTACTGCTTGATCGCGATGTACAGGAACAACGCCGCCAGGGCGCCGACCATGAGTCGGCTGAGCAGCACGGCACCACGATCGATCTCGAGCGTGCTCATGTCGCTCCACTGGACCGCGCCCCACATGGGCCAGTTGCCGATCCAGTTGATGTCGCCCGTGATGGCGCGATACGCCGTGTAGACGAACGCACCGAGCGCGACACCGTACGCCGAATAACGATTGCGCGTCACGCAGTAGGCCGCGATGACGAACGCGGCCCATGCGATGAACGTCGGGGCGACCAGACCACCCCAGATGATGAGGAACGGCACGAGGTCGAATCCCACTCGACCCTGCACGAGGAGCGCGATCCAGGCAGCGACGAGGCAGACGAGACCGACGATCAGGCCGATCGCGCACAACGCGATGACCTTCCCGAACACGATGGCGACCGTGCGAATCGGGAGTGCGTTCGCGACGGCACTGAAACCCGTTGCCCGCTCGCGCTCCATGCTTTCGACCGCATAGAAGATGAGGAGCAGGCTCAGGAGCGTGATCAGGAATTGCATCTGCGTGACCGCGAGCGTCCCCGGAGTGAGCAGCAACGGCGTGTCGAACGCCCCGAGCGCGACGAGCGAGTTGGCGATCGTCTGGAAGAGGATGAGCGGGACGAAGACGTAGAGTCCCGGTTCGCTGCGCAACTCCCGCATCTCGGACCTGGCCACCTGCCACACGCTCTGCCAGAGCCCCGGTGCACCCGACCGCATGGCGAGCGACCCGAGCGGGGCCGAGACGCCGCCAACACTCACCGGGCCAACGGTGGCGGGCGGCTCCGCGGCCAGCTTCTTCGTTTTCACGCGCCCCGACTGGCGCAGCGTTCGTGCGAAGTGCACGCCGCTCGCGGCCACGGCCGCAATGCCCACCAGCACGAGCGTGAGTCGGCTGGCGAGAAATCCTCCGTCGAATCCGATCCGCTGCGTGTTGTAGTAGTCCGCGCCGCGATCGACGTCCAGGTAGGTCTCGTT
>DASURJ010000209.1:0-3678 GCA_036280115.1 Gemmatimonadaceae bacterium | reverse complement strand
GGCGTGGAGCACCGTGCAAGCGATGCGCGCCGATCCCATCGATCTCCTGCGTGGTGCGGGATCGCCGCAGGCGAGCGTGGGCCGAGGGGCGGGGATGCTCCGCCAGACGCTGCTCCTGATCCAAGCCGCCGTGTTCGCGATTCTGCTCACCGGAGCCGCCGCGTTCGTGCGAAGCCTCGCACGCGCCTCGGCCGTGGATTTCGGGTTCGACGTGGAGGCGGTGTACTCCGCGCGCGTCTCCTTGCCCGCCGGAACGCCGAGGGCGCGGGCACGGGAGTTCATGGAGCGAGCCCACGAGCGCGTGTCGGCGCTCCCCGGGATCGCATCGGCGAGCCTGGGATACATGGAGCCGTGGATGAACAACACGGAGCAGCGAATCAGCATCCCGGGCTCGACGGTGAAGCCGCCCCCAATACTGTTCGACATGGCGACGCCGGAGTACTTGCGGACGTTCGGCGTCGGGATGCGCCAGGGCCGGTGGATCGACGCTACGGATGGTCCGCACGCGCCACCAGTAGTCGTCATCAACGAGGCGCTCGAGCGTGTTTTCTGGCCGGCTGGCGGCGCGATCGGCCAGTGCATACGCGTAGGGGCCGATAGCATGCCATGCCGCACGATCGTCGGCGTCGTGCGGAACTTCAAAGTCACGGGCGGCGCCGACGACCCGGCTCGGCCAGTCTACTTCCTTCCGCTCGAGCAGGCGAGCGCGTTTCCCCAACGACCTGTCCTGTTCTTCCGCCCGCGGGGTGACGCCGCGGCTGCCGCGCGCACTGTGCGTGAGGTGTTTCAGACACTCGAGGCAAACCTCCCCACAGTCGGTGTACATCCCGTGCGCGAGAACATCGACTGGCTGCTATCGCCGCTCAGGCTTGGGGCCGCGGCGTTCACGACGTTCGGGGTCGTCGCCGCCATCGTCGGCGCGGTCGGGCTCTACAGCGTGCTCGCATTCCTGATTCTGGAGGCACGACGCGCGCACGCGATTCGGCTCGCGATTGGCGCGCCGCCGCGTTACCTGGCGCAATCCGTCGTTCGGTTCGCGGTCGTGACCGTTATCGCTGGGATGGTAGCGGGATACATCGCGTTCGTCCCGGTCGCGGGCGTGCTCGAGCCGCTGCTTTTCCACACGCGGGCGCTCGAGCCGGCGACGGTCGCAGTCGTCTTCTTGTTCGGCGTGCTCATTGCGCTCGCGGCGGCGATCGTGCCCATGAGGGCGGTGATGCGTACGGACGTGATGGGCGTGTTGAGAGAACAGTGATCGATCTCAACCTCAGGCCCGCAGGGACGGCGGGGGATCTACCCGATGGTCGCGTCCACCACGCCTCTCGCAACGAGGTTCCCCGGCGCCTCGATCACCGTGTCGATGATGCCGTATCGCTGCGCCTCGGGAGCCGCCATCCACTTGTCGCGATCGAAGTCGCGCTCGATGCGCTCGAGCGGCTGCCCCGTGTGGCGAGCCAGGAGCTCGAACATTTTCGCGCGCATGTAGAGAATCTCCTTCGCGCGGATCTCGATATCGGCCGCCACGCCTTCCGATCGCCCCGATTGCGATGGCTGATGCATCATGATGCGCGCGTGTGGGAGCGACCGGCGCTTCCCCGGGTGTCCCGCGGCCAACAGGAAACACCCCATGCTCGCCGCCATACCCATACACGTCGTCCCGACCGGCGACTGCAGGTAGCGCATCGTATCGTAGATGGCCAACCCAGCGCTGACGCTTCCGCCCGGGCAGTTGATGTAGAGCTGGATGTCCTTCCCCGGGCCGTCGGCTTCGAGGAAGAGCAGCTGCGCGATGACGACGTTCGCGACGTCATCGTTGATCTCGGTGCCGAGAAAGATGATGCGGTCCATGAGGAGCCGCGAGAAGATGTCGTACGTGCGCTCGCCTCGGCTCGAGCGCTCGATCGCGTATGGAGTGTAGATCGTCGGCATTGATGGACCTGATGCGGATTGCCTAACGTATTGGAACGCGCAGCGCGGCGGCGAGGGCCGTGACGACCTCGCGAGCCGCACTCGCGGAGCGGTGTGCGGGATGCGACGCGGGGACGATGCACCACGCGTCGCCGGGGAGCGGAATGAGGGCCGATGGCGAGGGCACCTCGGACGACGTGGCCCGCGCTCCCACGGTGAACACGCCCGGAAGCGGTCCGGCTGTCGCGGGGGCCGCTGGTTCTGCTCGCTGTTCCAGCACCGTGAGCGGGCGCGCGGCTGCAGCAACGTTCGTCGTCGCTCGCAGTCGCGGGCGCGCGCGCGCGTCAACGACGCGTGCCGCCACGAACGCGACGAGCGTCGCGACATCCCCGCCACGCATGGCCTCTCTCGCTTCAGCCAGCGTGACGAGCCCCAGGTGACCGGCCAGGCGCGCGCCTATCGCCTGCCAGAGATGTCGCACGTCGTAGCGTGCCGCCGAGGTCCGGCCGGCCGGTTCATCGAGGATGTCCTTGCGACGATAATAGTGAACCGTGTTGACGCTGAACCCCGCCCCGACCTGGTCGTCGATACCTAACGCGTCATAACACTCCCGAACGAGACGCGCGAGCGCATCGGCATCGATGGGCACCGATGGGTCCGGGAGCACGCGCGTGCGCCATGCCTCGAGCTCGGCGACCACCATCCGCTCCGCCTCGATCCGCGCTGGCGATCGCTCGACCGTGAGCGCCCCGGCGAGCGACCTTGCGACCGTGCGTCGCGTCCTGTTGCGGGCACCGCTTCCAGCCATGGTGCGCTATGGCCGGGCCGCCGGCCGAGCCGGGGCCTCATCACTGTCCGGGAGCGGCCGCGGCGCGTCGATCGCCGCCTCCGACCCGACGACCAACCGGAGCCGGATGACGGTCGCCTCACTCTCCAGCCTACCGACCTCCACGGTGACGAACTCCTGTGAGGAGGTACCGGTGAGCCCGGTCCCCGCGGCGCGCTCGATGGCGTCAGGAAGCGCGGCGGGCGCAGCGGGTAGCTCCTCCAGCGGGAGCGAGGGGCTCAGGAACGCGGTGGGCCGGTCGAACCGCTGCGGGCCTAACGCGTCGCGAACCCGGTTCAACGATGCCTGCCAGGTGGGTGGCGTCCATTCCGGCGGCGTGAACGGGCGTCCCGGGGTAGTCGGCGCCGGGGTTGGCGGCGTAGGCCCTGGCATCGTGACGATCGGCCGCGGGATGGCCGGCATTCGCGGCGCCTCGCGCCGCTCGCGGCCCGGCAGCTCTCGACGAAATCGCGCCTCGATGAGACCGAGATCGGGGTTGTCACGCCCGCCGTCCGGCCCGAACACGGTCTCGTCGCCTTCGGCGATCACCGTGAAGCGGCCACGCTCGGTCGCATGGATGGGACGCTCGAGGTTTACCGTGCTCCACGCGTCGATGACGAGCCCGCCACCGGTGACAGAGTGTCCGTCAATGGAAATGTCCGCTACAGCGCGGAGCGGGCCCAGGTTGCGGAGTCGGAGGAAATAGACCTGGCCTGGGCGCGCAAGCACGTGCCCCGACTCGAGCTCGCGCACCGTGCCGCCACCGGCTGCGATGATC
Source organism: Gemmatimonadaceae bacterium (assembly GCA_036280115.1). Taxonomy (GTDB): domain Bacteria; phylum Gemmatimonadota; class Gemmatimonadetes; order Gemmatimonadales; family Gemmatimonadaceae; genus JAJKIV01. The sequence continues at coordinate 166 of DASURJ010000209.1, read as the reverse complement.
TCGACACTGAAGTCACCGGCTCGCATGCCATGCTCCTGGTCAGGATGGCTTTGAGTCTAATACTGGTACAATAATGGTGTCAATATAGTCTCCGAGCACCATCGCGCCCGGCGGGCGTCGCAACCGGTCCTCCGAGCTTCATCGCGCCCGTCGGCATCGCGACCGG
>DASURJ010000208.1:0-3523 GCA_036280115.1 Gemmatimonadaceae bacterium | reverse complement strand
GCGCGTCTCGCCGGGTCGCACGCGCCCTCGCGGATTCGATCGCGGCGGGTCGCCCGAGTGGGGGCGCGCGCGGTCGGTAGCGGGCTCGTCGCGTCCACGAGAATTGCCGGCCGGCTGAGGCGTCAGGCAGGCCTCTGTGGGAGGCGGCTGCCTCGCACGCTGACGCTTCGCTGCTGCAACAGAACGATGCGTTAGGAATCTGACCCCTAACGCATCATTCGGACGCCTAGCGCGGGGAATCGGCGGCGGGGCGGCGCCAGGCCACGCCGTCCAGCGCCGCGAGCAGCGACGCCTCCAGCTCGCCAAGATCACGCATCGGGTCGCGGAGGTCGATCGGTTTGCTCTCGAGTACCTGCACCACGCGGTTTCGCTGCAGATCGAACACCTGAAGCTGCAGCACCACCACCGAGTCCGCGCGCGGGTAATACAGGCCGTTCAATAACGCCCCCGCGCCCACCGCGCGGGCGAGCGCTGCTCGCGACCGCGAGCCCGTCACCCGCAGCGTGTTGAGGGCGGCGCCCTCGATCACCTCGTAGCCGGGACGCGCCGCGATCGCACGACGGAGGCTGTCGGCGATCGCGGCACCGATGGCCGCGATTTCGCGACGCGTGTTCGACATGCGGGCCGCGCCGAGCACCACGCGCCGCACACCCGGCGCGGGAGGTGGAAATGGGGATGGCGAGGCGATCGGCGGCGCGGAGCGAATCCGGTCGGGCACCGGACGGGCACCCAGAGCCGGCGGCACCGACGAAACGTTAGGCATCACCGCACCGACGCGCGCCAGCTCGCGCAACTTCTCGATCTCCTTGGGGTCGAAGCCCGGGACGTCCACACGCCGGCCCTGTCGCATCCCCGCGATCATCCTGGCGAGCGAGTCGTTCAGCACGCGCGCCAGCTGCGCACTGAACGAATCACTCGGCGTTCGCTCTCCTCGCGCAACCTGCGAGTCGCGCCGGGCCGTCACGCGCTTTCGAACCGCGTCGGCAATGGCGAGTGATTCGGCCCGGGTGAGAACCACGGGCGCGCGCGTCGCCGAGTCGCCGAGAGTTCGCGCCGGGGAGCCAGGCGCGACGCGGCCGCCACCCGTGTCCGACGGCACAGCCGCCGTCGCCGGCGCGGCGCTCACGGTGGCGCTCGACGCGGTTGCGGCAGCCGGTCCGGCGCCCCCCACTCCACTGCCACCGCGCCGCCACGTGCCTAACGCCACGGCCAGCCCGGCCGCGACCACGAGGAGAGCACCGGCCACGAGCGCCCGCCGCTGAACCCACGACGACGGCCGCCTTGCCTCGGCCGCCCCCGCCACCGCCGTCGTCGCTCCCGTGCCGCCGGACGGTGTGACCGCCGCATCCAGCTCGTCGAGCAACGCGGGTGCGGTCTGCGGGCGATGCTCGGGAAGCTTCTCCAGGCAGCGCATGATGATGGCCGCGAGCGGCGGCGGTACGTCGTCGCGGACCGTGTCGAGCGACTCCGGCACGTGCGTGAGCTGCGCCGCCAGCGTCTGCTGCGGTGATGTCCCCACGAACGGAGACTTCCCGGACAGAAGCTCGTACGCCAGCAGCCCCACCGCGTAAATGTCGATCCGGTGGTCCGCCGCCGGGTCGGCGGCAAGCTGCTCGGGCGCCATGTAAGCGGGCGTGCCGATCGCCATCCCCGCGGACGTCATCCCCGAGACCGGCATGGCGGCGCTCAGCGCCTTCGCGACACCGAAGTCCGTGACGAGCGCGTGCGACCCGATCGTGAGGATGTTGCCTGGCTTGATGTCGCGGTGGACGACCCCGCGACTGTGCGCGTACGCGAGTGCTTCCACCACGTCGTGCATGATGCGCACGACCTCGCGAACAGGCAGCCGCCCTCGACGCGCGATCGCCGCCCTGAGCGACTCGCCCTCGATGAACGGCATCGTGTAATAGAGCAGCTCGCTTTCGCCCGCCGCGTCGATCCGCCCAGCGGACAGCAGTGGTACGATGTGGGGATGTTGTAACTGAGCCGCGACCTGGATCTCGCGCTGGAACCGCTCGCGATTCACACCCGCGGAGAGCTCGGGCGGCAGCACCTTGACCACCACCTTGCGGCCGAGGGCGTGCTCGGTGGCGGCGAATACGCGGCTCATGCCGCCGCCTACGAGCTCGTCATCAATGCGGTAAGTGGCAGCGAGCGCGGCTGCGAGACGTTCGCGGAACGGGTCGGTCACGGGATGCGTCGGAGCGCCGTGGCGCCTGATGACTCTGCGGCGGTGAATGGTGGTTCAAGTTACGCGGACACCAGGCTGCGCGTAACGCCAGCGACAGTGGCAGGACCGTTCGCCTCGCAACCCCGTTGTGACACATCGACTCGTCCCGTCAGTTGCCGGTGGCCGGTCCGCAACCGATTCCGAACGGTTCTCGCACGCGTGCCACGGCACTTACGCACGAAATCGCCTGTATGGTGTACCAAAACGATTGGCCGCGGGTTCGAGGAAACGGTTCAGGCGTAATCGACATCTAATGTCAGAACGGTTCGTCCCCGTCTTCTCCCCCGTTACCGTTTCGGCATCCCCGTCGAAGGGACATTCCGGCGCCACCGACGTCTGGTCTCGATCTCGGAGCATCAGTTCGTGACATCCGCGAGCGAGCTGCGGGAGCAGCTCGAGCATTCCCTGGGAGAGGTATTCGTCATCGAGCGCGAGATCGGTGGCGGGGGGATGAGCCGCGTCTTCCTCGCTCGCGAGCGGGCCCTCGACCGCCAGGTCGTGGTGAAGGTGCTCCACCCGGAGCTTTCCGGCGTCAACGTCGACCGGTTCCGCCGAGAGATCCAGCTCCTCGCGCAACTCCAGCATCCGCACATCGTTCCCGTTCACGCGGCGGGCGACGCGGGCGGCATCCTGTATTTCACGATGCCGTACATCGAAGGCGAGTCCCTCCGTGCGTGGCTTCTGCGCGAGGGCCGCCTCCAGATCGACGACGTTCTCAGGATTCTGCACGACGTGGCGGACGCACTCGCCTATGCGCACGAGCGCGGGGTCGTCCACCGGGACATCAAACCCGACAACGTTCTCGTCACCCGGCGCCATGCGCTGGTAACGGACTTCGGCGTCGCAAAAGCGCTGACCGCGGCGGCACACGGGGAGCGGCGTCACGACGAATCCGCGACGACCGGCGCGACCACCACCGGGAGCGGGCTCGCCATCGGAACGCCGGCCTATATGGCGCCGGAGCAGGCGGCCGGCGACCCCGGCACCGACCACCGCGCCGACATCTACGGGTTCGGCATCCTCGCATACGAGCTGCTCACCGGACGCGCGCCGTTCACCGCTCGGCCGCCGAGCGAGATTCTCGCCGCGCACATCGCCGAGGTGCCGCAACGTGTCGAGACGCTCCGCGAGGGGCTCCCGCCCGCGCTGGCGTCGCTCGTGATGCACTGTCTCGCGAAACGTCCCGAGGACCGTCCGCAGACGGCGACCGCGCTGCGAAGCGCGATCGAAGCGGTGGGGACGCCGGGCGGCGGGACTGCGGCCGATCCCACCCTCAAGCGTCGGCGTGCCGCG
>DASURJ010000207.1:0-9784 GCA_036280115.1 Gemmatimonadaceae bacterium | reverse complement strand
TCCGTGGCGGCCGCCGGCTCGAACGCCCCCATCGCCGTCAGGTCTGCCCGCGCCGCACTCCAGCGTCCGCGCGCGAGCTCCACCTGTGCGCGCAGGTGGTGACCGTACGCTCGCCACCCGTTCGACCGCGTCGGCTCGGTGAGGAGGTCCAGCACGCGCGTCGCGCCGGCGAGGTTGCTCGGGAATGCGCTCGCCGAGTGAATCACCACGCGCACGAGGCCGCGGTCGTCGAGCTGACGAAACACTGAGGTAGACCGCGACACCGCGGCGGTGTCGCGGATCATGAGCGCGCGCACAAACGGCCACTTGGCCGCGAAATCGCTCCCTTCGTCCAGGCCGGTCAGGAGCGAATCGACCTTCGCGGCGTTCCCTTCCCAGACGGAGAGCTCGAGCAGGTGGAGACGCGACTGCCCATCCTCGGGGTCTATCGCGAGCGCACGCTCGAACGCGCTCTTCCCCTCACCTTTCGACCGCCCGCGCAACGCATTGTAATGGTAGTAGAGGTCGCCGAGGCCGAACCATGCATCGACGTCGCTCGGGCGATTCGCTACTCCAGCGCGGTACAGGCTCTCGGCTTCCGCGTACGCGCCGCGGCGAATCGCCTGGAACGCTACGAGCAGCCGTCGCGCGTATGACGGCAGCGCGTCCCCATAGCGGGCCGCTTTCTCGGCGGCGACGTTGGCGAGCGCGTACTCGGTCGTCCAGCGGCCGGCCGCGCCGAGGCGGTAGTACGCGAGCGCGAACGTCGTGTCCTCGGCGACCGCCTGCTGGAACGCCTCGAGCGCCACGCCGTGGCGACCGCCGCGGATGGCGCGTTCGCCCTCGAGAAACGCGCGCAGCGCAGCCACGGAGTTCGTCGTGCGCGCGGCGAGGCGGATCAAGTCGTTAGGTACGCTGTCCAGCACCCCGGCCATGAGCTGCCGCGCGAGCTCATCGACGAGGTCGAACAACTGCGAGGCCTCCGTCGTCCGCGTGCGAGCCGACGTCCGCACGCGCCCGTTCCGCTCGTGGAGCGTACCGGTGAGCGTGATCCGCCCTCCCGCCTCCAGGACGCTGCCGGTCACGTACATCTCGGCCCCGACCTGTTCCGCGATTCGCGCGGCCGCCTCCGCGCGCGGTGAGCCGTCGCCTTCGCGGCGCGCGACCGTGAACACGAGCCGGGGGTCCGCGCTGCGCAGGCCGGCAACCCCGTCGAGGCCGATACTCAACAGGTCGGTCATCCCTTCGCGCAGGTAATCGAGGTCGGGGTCTCCGCGCACGTCGAACGGCAGCACGGCGATCGTGGGCGCATCTGCGGCGTCGCTCGCCCTGCGGCCGGATCGTAGCAGGCTCCAGCCGCCCACGAGCACGATCACCGCTGCCGCGCCGAGCGTAGCGCGGAACGCGGCCCCACGGCGCCGACTCGGCACTTCTCCGACCGCCTCCGTCATCGGCCCGCGCTCGACCTGGGACGTGCCCGGCGCGTCGTTCGTTTGGACGTCCAGATCCGATCGGACCGGACCCGGCTTGCGGGCAGCGCGATGCTTCGCGGTCGCCTCGTCGACCGAATTGGTGCGACGAAGTCGCTCGACCAAGGCCTTCGTCTCCGCGGATGGCTGCGCCTCGTATTCCGCCTCGAGGCGCTCGGCGAAGATCTCGTATTGGCGGAGTGCGGACGCTCGGTTCCCCTTCTCCGCGATGAGGGTGAGGGCCCGACGGAGGAGCAGCTCGTCGTCGGGGGCGAGCTCGGTCGCGCGTCGCGCCCATCGAATCGACTCTTCGGCGTGCCCCAGGCCCGCGCGCTCGACGGCGTAGGTCCACGCCGATGTGGAGGCACGCGCGCGCAGGCGCAGTCGCTCGCCTTCGAGCCACCGGTCGAAATCCGGGGCGCCGGATACGAAAAACCCGGGCAGCAGATCGCCGGTGTAGAGCGCCAGCGCGTCGGCGATGGACCCGGCGTCGAGGAGATCATCGAACGCGGCAGCGTCGCATCGCACGACTCGCACGTTCACGCCGATGTCCTCGTCACCCCGGCTGACGATGGCGTCCGCGCCGAGGGTGCGTCGGAGCCGATAGACCGCATGGCGAAGCGCGGCTCGCGCGCGCTCCTGATCCAGCTCGGGCCACAAGAGGCCGACGAGTGTGTCACGCCGGTGAAGCCCGCGCGGTCGCGCGATGGCGAGATACGCGAGGAGCGCCGCGAGCTTCTGGCTGCTCGACACTGCGTTCGGTTCGTCGCCAGACGACGACCGCAGCTCGAGCGCGCCCAGCGTACGGAACGAGAACATACCCGGAAGTCCCCGATCGACGGCTAACGAATGAACGAATCATGGTGCGTCAACGGCAAAACGACGCTGCGTCAACGCCCCCTCGCGAGGGTTGGCAAACATACGCTTGCCTCACGAGAAGGCAAACCAGTCGAAAAGACCGATGCCGTCCACTTTGTACGTCCAGTCGATCGCGGCAGCGCTTGCGCTGTCGTTCAGCCCCTACAACCTGGGTGGCCGCGGTCATCTGGCGGGACAGGGGCCGACCCAAGGCTCGCCGTCGGAGAGTGCCGCGGCGGCCAAAGGGGTGCACTGTCCTCGAGAGTTCGAGGCGGTGTTCAACCCCGACACGAAAGTCCTGACGTGCCGGCGCGAAGTAGTCGCCTGGGTCGTGACCCGCTGTCCGGAGAAGGACTTCGCCAAATACGTGGCGAAGACTGGACCCGACAGTTGCGGTCCCACGGAGATTCCGGGCGTCGGGACGCCGCCTGGGGCCACGGGGTCGCGGCCGGTGGGGTGCGCTGCGTCAGGGTACACCGTGGTGGTGGACCGCACTGGCTCTCGCGATCGATGCGAGCGCGTCGAGCGGTCGTTTGCGCTCCCCCGACCGGTGCCGTGATCCCATGCACGCGCATTCGTCCATGCACGCGCTTTCATCAATGAAGCGGGCGTGGCTCGCGGCGGCGCTGGCGGTCATCGGTCCGGGCGCATCGGCGGCCCAGAGTCCACCTTCGACGCCGGTTGATTCGACGCTGACCGCCACCGCCGCGTTCCCCTCCGACCGGTTCGTCGGCGGCGATTCGCCTGTGACGTTCACGCTCACTCGCCCGGTCGGCTCGGCCGAAGGGCGGCTCGCGCTCGTGATCGGGACGATGGACGTGAGCGCGCTCGTCGAGCGAACACCGATCACCATCACGTACCGACCGCGCGGGATTCGGCTCCCGCGCGGCGAGTATGACGTGGTGCTGTACCTCGTAGGTGATCGATCGTGGACAGAAGTTGCGCGCGCGCCGATCAAGGTGCTCGCCCCGGGCGGGTTCACCGCCGCATCCGCCAAACCGTCGGCCGCCCTCAATATGAAGGGGCAGCTCGCCGAGGGGCACTCGAGTGAGGCGCCCGAGCCCGAGCGGCCGACGTACCAGGACTTTACCCTGACGGGCGGACTGCAATCGGTTCACGTGCGCGGCGGGTGGACGCTCCGAACGCAGTCCAACTACCTGGGCGTGAGCCGGCGCGAGGAAGCGTTGCGCTACGCGCTGCGCCAGAACGAGGCGCCTCGGCTCGATCTCTCCGACTACGTCGTGCAGCTCGAGCGCGGCGGCACGGTGTTCGGCCTCGGCCACGTGAGCACCGGCAGCAACCGTCATCTAATGAATGGGTTCTCGAGCCGAGGCGTCAGTGCGATGGTCCGCGGCGGTTTGGCGAATCTGGCGGTGGCCGCCCTGAATGGGTCGAGCGTCGTGGGGTGGAACAACTTCGCGGGGCTCGACAACGGGAATCATCGTGTGTACTCGGCCACGCTCGGTCTCGAGCTGCAGCCCCGGCGTCCGGGGGCGTTGCATCTCGACGCAACATTGCTCGACGGATCGCTGCTGCCACAGACGTCGTTCACGCAGGGCGCGGTAGTGGACGCCGAGCGGAGCAGAGGCGGAGGCGTGCAGCTCGCGGCGAGCACGCCGGGCCAGCGACTGCGCGCGGCCGCCGGGTATTCACGCAGTCGATTCGACAACCCGAATCGGGACGCACAACTGGACGTCGGCCTCGGGTTGGTTCCGGTGCAGCGCGAGACGCGCGGGGCCCAGTACGCGGAGCTCAATGCGACGCTGCTGCAGGACGCCAAGCTGGGCCGTCTCTTCGCCACGACGCTCAACGCGGCGTATCGGTACGAACGTGTGGACCCGCTCTTCCGGAGCGTGGCGGCATTCGTCCAGGCGGACCAGCTGCAGCATGGTGTGGACGTAGGCGGGAATCTTGGCGCGCTGAGCGTGCAGCTCACACACAGCCGCGGCAACGATAACCTCGACGAGCTCGCGTCGATCCTCACGACGCACACGCGTACCTCCACGGCGATGGCGTCGGTGCCACTGGCCGGACTGTTCCGCGTTAGGCGCAGCGCCGAGTGGTGGCCACTGCTCACGTACGGGCAGAGCCACAACCGGCAATTCGGCGCCGGTGTTCCCGCGAACAGTGACTTCACCGCCTCGCACGTGCCCGACCAGGTGAACGTCGTGCACGACGCCTCGATCGCGTGGCAACTCGCGAAGTGGCGCCTGCAGTACCGCTTCAACCAGAGCAACCAGGACAATCGCCAGGTCGGTCGCGAGCGGGCGGACCTCACGGGAACGGTGAGCACGCTCTCCCTCGGGCTCGTGCCGCATGCGGACATCGACGTGAGCGTGGACGCGAGCGACGAGCGGCAATCGAATCACGAGCTCGGCCAGAACACGCACGTGCGCCGCGTTGGCGGGACGCTGACGTGGCGAGCGACTCGGCTTACGACGCTCACCGCCTTCGGGACGACCAGCGTGTCGTCCGACGAGCCGAACACGAACGACGCAGACAACGCGGAGATGCGCTTCGAGCTCACGCGGGGCTTCGATCTCTGGCGGAACCCGGGCGGGGGCGGCTCGCGAGGGCAGCTCTTCCTCCGCTACGGGATGCAGTCGTCGTCGCTGCGGCAGTTCTCGATTCAGTCGCCCAATTCCGTGCTCCTCGGGACGGTGAGCGACACGTGGACGCTGTCGTCGGGCGCCAGTCTGCGCCTGTTCTAGGAGCCGCTATGACCTCTGCCTTTCTCTTCATGCTCTCGCGACCCACCGTCGCCGCGGCGCTCGCGATCTCGATCGTCGCGACGGATGGCGCTGGGCGGCTCGAGGCACAGATCCGGGTCCACCCGACCGGCGTGAACGTGAACACGCAGGGCGCGACGACGACGTTTCTCACGTTCGGTGGCCTCCGCGATCAGGTGGCGGTGGAAGCGTTCTGGTGCGGAGAGCTCGTGTCAGCGGCGCCGAATCGCGGATTCCGGTGCGATACGAACACGATCTTCGGCCGGCTGCCCATTCGCTACGACCTGTCGAACGCGAGCGATGGTGCGTTCACGGACATCATGTCGATCCCGCCATCGGTTGCGCGCCGAGCGTATCAGGAAGCGCAGCGCGGGCGGACGTCGAGCTTCTTCTATGTCCGGCGATTCGTGAGCACGACCGGGGCGCCGGACGAGTACGTGGCGGTGACGTGCCGGCTCGCCGGCGGTGGCGCGCGCGTGCCGTTCGCGCTCACGGACGTCACGGTCACGTTCGACGTCGAGAGTCCGGTGCTGTTCGTCGCTCCGGGCGGGTCGTTGCCGCCGGTGACCGCGGACATCGCCTACAACGGCACCGGGCGGCTGCGGGGGCGTTGGGAAGTCGTGCTGCCCGGCGAGGAGTTGCCGGCCTCGAGTGACCTTCTCACCGAAGCGACACTCCCACCCGACGAGCGTGGGACGCAGCGCCGCTACACGCAACTCTCGCGCTTCAACGTGTTTCTCCCGCCTACCGGGAAGGTGAGACTGCCCGGCCCGGACGTGTCGCGCATCCCGACGAATGCGGACGGCACGTACCTCATTCTGCTGCGGATCGAAGCGACGGATGACAAGGAGGGTGACGCTGACTTCGGCGCGGCCGGTGCGGGCAGCGGCGTGGCGCATAATGGCGCGGTCGCGGGATTCCCGATGCCAACGCTTCGATACGTCGTGGGCGCGGGGAGTAGCGAGATGTCGCCCCCGCGCGCGTCCCGAGCGTTGCGCCTGCTCTTGCCGCGCGATGCGGCCACAGTGACGCCTGATTCCGGGCTCGCCTTGAGCTGGCTCGAGGAGTGGAACGCCGCGCTCTACCGCGTGGAGCTCCAGGGGGCTGACGGGACCGCCCTCTTCTCGGCCGTCGTGCCACCCGGAGTCGGCGCGTACCGCGTGCCGCCGTTCGTGGTGACCCAGGCGACCGCGGGAAGCGCGCTTCACTGGCGCGTCACCGCCCTCGACTTCAATGGCTGGGCGATGCGGCACAGCAGCTGGCGTACCGTCAAACTGGCGACGCCTGACGTCAACTCGAGCGCACCGCGAGACACGGTCGCCGCCGGTCCGGACTCGGTCAGCAGATCACTTCGTTAGGCTCCGCGCATCCCGCGCTTGGAGCCCGGTTCACGCGTACGACCACCGTTCAGAGAGGCCGCGATGTCGCACATTACCCGCTCGTCCACGCTCGTCCGCCGTGTCGTCGTCGTTGGCAGTGCAACGGCGCTCACCGCTGCCGCTGGGGCCGCGTACGTCGCGCCGCAGATCAGTGGCCTGACGATCACGAGTTACGCGGTACCGCTGCACGGAGCCGCGGCAGGAAGCGTTACGATCGACCAGGCCTCTGCGGGTGTGGTCGTCGTGTCGCTGTCGAGCAGCAACACCCGCGTGGTTGGCGTCCCGGCGGGCATACCGGTCCAGCCACGCGCGACCACCGCCACGTTCGTCGCGACCGGCGCGGGGCCGGGTTGTGCGAAGGTGACCGCAGCGCTCGGCGGCCGTACTCGCGTGCGCCACGTCGTCGTGCATCCCGTCAGCACGGCCACGACGCTCACCCTCAACATTCCGAATCAGATCCTCCCACTCGGGGGGACGATCGCATCATCGGTCAAACTCGGCCCCTCGGCGCTCGTTTCGGCTTCCCTCTCGAGCAGCAACCCGGCCATCGCATCCGTGCCGGCGACCGTCGCGCTCACGCGTGGCTCGGGGAGCTTCGGCATCTCGGCGCGCGCCGAAGGGTGCGCCACGATCACGGCGACCGCAGGCGGACAGACCATCCGCAAGACCGTCCAGGTGGTCTACATCGGCGGCTGACCCGGGCGGCGGGAGTTCACACCCGCGGACGTTGCACAACCACTCACTCACCTCGAAGGAGCACGATGAACACCATGATCGTCTGGGCGCTCGCGCTGGGAAGCGTGATGGCGCTCGCCCCCGGATCCGGCACGCGGTCAAGCGTCGACCCGCCGAAGGTCAACCTCATCATGCAGAACACACGAACCGCGCCGTGGAAAGTGGTCCAGCGTGCCACGGTCGCGCAGAGGTCATCGCGCAAGATCCGTCTGGCGGGACCGTGGATGGACTACGTCACGTCGGTGACCGCGAAGAACGGCGTTTCCGCACGCAATCTCGTCAAGAGCGATAAACAGGTCGAGATGATTCTCGACGCGAGCGCGACTGCTCCGCGCGGCGACATGACGCTCACATTGAACATCAGCTGCCCACCGATCCCATTCACCGACTGCCGGAGCTCGGCGACCTTTCCCATCAAGGTTTTCGAGACAGGACCGATCGCGAGCATCCAGCCCTACGGCATCGTGCCACCGAACACGAAGATCACGTTCCAGCTCACGGGCGAGGCGCTGAACGTTGCACAACTGCTCCCGCGGCTGCTCAAGCTCGGCAGCGCGGCGATCGTGTCCAAGACCGCGACGACGATGCAGGTGGTCGGCGTGACGCCTTCGTGCGGCTACGTAGATGTCGCCCTCACCGACGCGGCTGACGGTGACGAGCATCCGTATCGCCGCGGACCCGGCATGCAGGCGGTCCTCGCGGGCACGATATGCGGGCAGAGTCTCGCGCCACCGACTCTCAAGTACACGCAGTGCACGCCGCCGCAGGTGTGGGACGCGAACCTCAAGATATGCAAGAATCCATGAGGACCGCGCGTGGGCGTGACCGAGCTCCGTGCCACCATCCCCGCGACCGGTCTCGTGCGTAGCGGCAGAATCATCATAACAGTGGTCAACCCCGACCCGTGGGTGGTACCTCCACGGGTTCGGCGACCGTCACCGTGGTCGAGCCGGTAATCAAGATCCCCGACTGATCGTGTCGGCACCGGAGTAGCGCAGGCGCCGTCCTGAGCGTAGTCTCGTCGAGTCTTTTCTCCGGAGCTGATGTGAAACTCGACTCGACGCGCTCAGCGCGTTTGATCGTGACCGCCTTCGTCGTCGCGCTGACCGTGGGCGGTGCGGGACGCATATCCGCCGCGCAGGAAGCGCCGCGGGCGACGTACGACGTCGTCATTCGCAACGGCCGCGTCCTGGACGGCGCCGGTAACCCCTGGATCCTCGCCGACGTCGCCATCAAGGACGGCCAGTTCGCGAAGATCGGCCACGTCACCGAGCGCGGCACCACCGAGATCGACGCCCGCGGCAAGTACGTCTCGCCGGGTTGGATCGACATGATGGACCAGTCGGGCGGCGTGCTTCCGCGTAACGGGCTCGCCGAGAACAAGCTGCGGATGGGCGTCACGACCGCGATCGGCGGCGAGGGCGGCATCCCCGTGCCAGCCGCGTCGCGGATCCCGGACTACTTCGCGAACCTCGAGAAGAACGGGATCAGCATCAACTTCGGGTCGTACTACAGCGAGGCGCAGGCGCGCGGCGCCGTGCTCGGCGCCTCGTCCCGCGCGCCTAACGCCGCCGAGCTCGACCGGATGCGCGCGATCATGGACACCGCCATGCGGTCCGGCGCCATGGGAATGACGACGGCGCTCATCTACCCGCCGGGCTCGTACGCGACGACCGAGGAGCTCATCGAGATCGCGAAGGTCGCCGCGAAGTACGGAGGCGTATACGCGAGCCACATTCGCGGCGAGGGTGCCGAAGTCGTGCAGGCCGTGCAGGAGCTGATCACGATCGCCGAAAAGGCCGGCCTTCCCGGCGAGGTGTTTCACCTGAAGGTCGCGCATCGCCCGTCGTGGGGCATCCGCATGGACTCCGTGCGTCAGGTCGTCGAGGCGGCGCGTGCGCGCGGCGTGGACGTGGCGGCGGACCTCTACGTCTACACCGCGGGCGGCACGGGACTCGAGGCGACCATTCCGAGCTGGGCATTCGAGGGCGGGATGGACTCACTCCGGGCCCGGCTCACGAACCCCGAGATCCGGGCGAGGCTGAAGCGCGAGCAGCAGACCGGCTCTCCCGGTTGGTGGAACATCGTCGAGGCCGCGGGCGGATGGGACGGTATCGTCCTCGTGAACGCGCGCAATCCCGAGAACGCGAAGTACGAGCGCAAGCCGCTCAGCGAGATCGCCCGGCTCATGAACAAGGAGCCGGCCGACGCGGCGATGGACCTCGTGCTGCAGGGCCGCGGACGCGTCATGGCGATCTACCACATGATGGGCGAGCCGGACATCGAGACAGCGCTCAAGTTCCCGTGGACGAGCATCGGGAGCGACGCCGGCGCGGTCCTGACGTTAGGCCAGCCGGACCAGACCGGCCTTCCCCACCCGCGCTCGTTCGGCAACGCGACGCGCGTGATCGCCGAGTACGTGAAGAAGCGGAACGTGCTGACGCTTGAAGATGCGGTGCGGAAGATGACGTCGTGGCCGGCCACGCGCATGCGGCTCCCGAACCGTGGGCTGATCAAGGAAGGCCACTGGGCGGATGTCACGATCTTCGACCTGGAGAAGCTCGACGATCGGGCGACGTACGACGAACCGATGGTCTTCCCGACGGGGATCGAGTACGTGCTCGTGAACGGCGTC
>DASURJ010000206.1:0-2986 GCA_036280115.1 Gemmatimonadaceae bacterium | reverse complement strand
TCGAGCTTCCCCGGAGCAGATCCGGGGAGCGACCGGCGGCCCGTCCGCGCCGCGTCGAGCTCGCCATGGCCCCGGCGCTCCGCGGGACGACATGCGTCACGGGAGAACCTATGAGTCGGTTCCAGGGGCTCAGACGAGCGTTTCAGCTGCCGATTGGACGGCGTGGCGTGCAGCGGGCTGTCGATGACGAGATCGCGTTCCACATCGACGCCCGGCTTCAGGACCTCCGCCGTCGCGGGCACGACGAACAAGATGCACGCGCCATCGCGATCCGCGAATTCGGCGACATTGCCGCGGCCCGTCGAGAGCTGGCTGCCGTCGACCGACGCATCGCGGGCCGTCGCGCCCGCGGCGAATGGTGGGCCGACCTGTGGCGCGACTCGTCTCTGGCGGTCCGCGCGATGCGTAGGCAGCCGGTCATCACAGCGGCGATCGTCGTAACGGTGGCCCTCGGCATCGGTGCGAACGCCGCGATCTTCACCGTCATGCAGGCGGCGCTGCTCGCGCCGCTGCCGTACGATCGCCCCGAGCGCCTCGTCCACCTCTGGGAAACCCGCGAGGTCGCGAACGACCGCACGGAGGCGTCCTACCCGAACTTCGAGGATTGGCGCCGCTCGACGCGCGCGTTCTCGCACCTCGAAGGGTACGACCCGACGAACATTACGGTCGCGGGCGGCGACGCGCCCACCATGCTTCAGGGCGGTCGCGTGACCGCCGGATTCTTCTCGATGCTGGGTGTCACACCGGCGCACGGGCGCGCGTTCGCGCCGGGCGAGGACGTGCCTAACGCGCCACGCATCGCGGTCCTCAGCGACGGCTACTGGCGCCGCCAGCTCGGTGCCGATCGCGGCGTCATCGGGCGCTCGATCGAGATCGACGGCACGCCTCACGTGGTGATCGGGGTGCTGCCCGCCGGTTTTCACTTCGCGCCGATCGGGGCCGCTGACGTCTGGATGCCCCTCGACCAGTCCGCGGAAACCCGTGCCGAACGATCCGACCACTGGCTCAACGTCGTCGCGCGCCTCCGCGATGGCGTCACGGCCGAGGACGCACGCGCCGAGCTCGCGTCGGTGATGCGGCGGCTCGCGACGGCGTACCCCGAGACCAACGCCGGCCGGGGCGCGGCGGTCGTGGCGTTGCGCGATCAGGTCGTGGGCGACGTTCGTCCCCTTCTGCTCGTGCTGGCCGGCGCCGTGACGCTCGTTCTGGTCATCGCGTGCGCGAACGTCGCCGGGCTCCTGCTCGCGCGGGCGTTCGCGCGCAGGCGCGAGATGGCCGTACGCACGGCGCTCGGTGCGAGCCGTCGTCGACTCGTCAGGCAGCTCCTGACCGAGAGTGTGCTGCTCGCGCTCATTGGCTGTGTGGCGGCCGTCTGGCTCGCCGGCGTCGGCGCCCAGCTGCTCATCGCGGCGATCCCCGAAGGTACGCGATCCGGGATGCCGTACTGGTCCGATATCGGTTCGGGTGTGAGCGGTCGGACGGCACTCTACGCGGTGGTGGTCGCGCTGACGGCGGGCGTCGGATTCGGTCTCGCCCCCGCGGTGGCGGCGTCGCGCGCTTCGGTCGCGGACGTGTTACGCCAGGGCGGCCGCGGAATGACCGGCGGCCGCGGCTGGATGCGTGACGCGCTCGTCGTGACCGAGGTGGCGTTGACGATCGTCCTGCTCGTCGGAACGGGGCTGCTGGTGCGGAGCCTCCGCGAGCTGTTGCGCACGGATCGCGGCTTCGATGCCGAGCAGGTGATGACCGCGAGAGTGGCGCTGGCCGGGCCGCGTTATGCAACGGACGTGTCGCGGCGCGCGTTCTTCGACGACGTCCTCGAGCGCGTTCGCGAGGCGCCGGGCGTGACGGTGGTCGGTGCCGTAACGCAGCTGCCACTCAACGGCGGCGGCACGAACACGTTTCGTGTCGAGGGCGCAGCCGAGCCGCCGTCATCGCGGCGTCCCGAGGCGACGTTGCGCGGAGTCGCCGGCGACTATTTCGAGGCGATGGGCATCGGTCTCGTCGATGGCCGGCGCTTCACGGCGCGGGACAATACGGGATCGACGCCGGTGATCATGATCAACGCGTCGTTGGCGCGCTCACTGTTTGGCGGCGGTCGAGCGGTCGGCGAGCGCTTTCGGTTCTACGCGTTCCCGGAGCAGGCGTGGGAGATCGTGGGTGTCGTGCGTGACGTGAAGACCGGTCGTCTCGACGCGGCACCGCCGCCCACGGTGTACTACTCGCATCTGCAGGCGCCGGACAATCGGCTGTCGCTTGCTGTGCGCGCCGCGTGTCCGCCTGGAACCGCCGGTGCCGTCCGTGCGCGGATGTGCGAGCCTGCATCGCTCGCGGCGGTGATTCGGCGGGCGGTGTCGGCGCTGGACCCGACCGTGCCGGTTTACGCGGTGACGACGATGGAGGAACAGGTCACGCGATCGCCGGCAGTGTTCGCGCGGCGGTATCCGCTGCTGTTGGTCGGGCTGTTCGCGGCGACGGCGCTCGTGCTCGCGGTGGTCGGGTTGTACGGATCGATCTCGTACGCCGTGGTGCAGCGCACGCGGGAGTTCGGGGTGCGGATGGCGTTAGGCGCGACGCCGGGCGACATCCGCCGGGCGGTGGTGCGTCGAGGGACGCTCATCGCGGGTACCGGGATCGTGCTCGGCGTTCCGGGTGCATTCGTCCTGACGCGCGCGTTGCGCGGAATGCTCTACGGGGTGGCGGCGACCGACGTCCTCACCTACCTGGGCGCCTGCGTCGTGCTCGGTGCGGTGGCACTCGTCGCGAGTTACCTCCCTGCGCGGCGAGCGACGCGGATCGAGCCCACGGTGGCGTTACGGGCGGAGTAGTGCGCATGCGGCTGTGCTCGGTTGATCACCCACGGTCTGACCCGTCGTGCCAACGGATCGCATCCGATTCCTACCGCCCTCCCCCCAAGCCGTCGCGTCGTTCCCGTTGACGGCTCACAATACGCGATCTAGATAGATCCGGGGCATTCACTAGGCAA
>DASURJ010000205.1:0-4289 GCA_036280115.1 Gemmatimonadaceae bacterium | reverse complement strand
TCGAGCTTCCCGGGGTCGAGCACGTGTACACGATGGCCGGCGATGGGTACGCCATGGTGACGGTCCGCTTCGAGGTGGGTGAAGATCAGGAGCGCAGCGTGACGCGCGTGCACGCGAAGCTCGCGAGCGCCGCGGGTGCGCTGCCCGCGGGCTCGCTCCCGCCGGTCGTGAAGCCACACTCGATCGACGACGTTCCAGTGCTCACGCTGACGCTGCACTCGGCGCGCTACGACGCGAACGCGCTCCGTCAGATCGCGGTGCACCTCGAGGACGAGATCCGCACGGTGCCTGATGTCTCCGAGACGTTCGTGGTGGGGGGAGAGCCGCGTCAGATTCGCGTCACGCTGGATCCCGCTCGCCTGACCGCGAGCGGGGTCACGCCCGGCGAGGTGGCGATGGCGTTGACGGCCGCGAACGCGCGACTCCAGGCCGGTGAGCTCGCGACATCCGATCGCGTGTACCGCGTGGACGTCGGCGCGCCGCTCGTCACGCCGGTTGATGTGGGAAGTGTCGTCGTCGGCGTGCGTGGTGGCGCACCCGTGTACGTGCGGAACGTCGCGGATGTGAGCGACGGATTCGGAGAGCCGACCGCGTATGTCTCGCATCAGTCGAAGACCGGAGCGGCGGAAGCAGCGGTCACCATCAGCGTTGCCAAGCGCGCGGGCGCGAACGCGACGGAGGTAACGCACGCCATCATCGAGCGAGCCGACGCCGCGCGGGACCGGCTCGTGCCGGGCGACGTGGGAATGGAGGTGACGCGCGACTACGGCGAGACCGCCGGCGAGAAGGCGCGCGAGCTGATTCTCCATCTCCTGATCGCGACGCTCTCCGTTACGGCACTCATCTGGGTCTTCCTCGGTTGGCGCGAAGCAGCCGTCGTGCTGGTTGCCGTGCCGGTGACGCTCGCACTCACGCTGTTCGTCTACTACGCGTTCGGCTACACGCTCAACCGCATCACGCTGTTCGCGCTGATCTTCTCGATCGGCATCCTGGTGGACGACGCGATCGTGGTGGTGGAGAACATCTACCGTCACATGCGCATGGGCGACCGGGCACCCGAGGTCGCGGCAGTCGAAGCGGTGGACGAGGTCGGGAACCCGACGATTCTCGCGACGTTCACGGTGATCGCGGCGATTCTGCCCATGGCATTCGTGTCGGGGTTGATGGGACCATACATGCGGCCGATTCCGATCGGCGCATCGGCGGCGATGCTCGCGTCGCTGGCGGTGGCGTTCATCGTGACGCCGTACCTCGCGTTCCGCCTGCTGCGCGGCCATGTAGCGAAGACCAAGCCGCTGCACGATCGGGCACACGAGGAGGAGGAGCAGTCGAGGTTCGCGCAGCGGTACACGCGGATCATGACGCCGCTCATGGATCGGCGGGCTTCGCGGCTCGCCTTCTACGGGGGCGTGGTGGTGTTGCTCGTCGGCTCGATGGGGCTCGTGGCGGTCAAGGCGGTGCAGGTCAAGATGCTGCCGTTCGACAACAAGAGCGAGTTCCAGGTGGTCCTCGACCTCCCGGAGGGGACGACGCTCGAGACCACGAACGCAGCGGCGCGCGAGATCGCGGACTATCTGCGGCGGGTACCCGAGGTGACGAGCACCGAGGTGTACGCGGGGACGGCGGCGCCGTTCAACTTCAACGGGCTCGTCAGGCACTATTTCATGCGGCGCGGGCCTAACGTGGCCGACGTGCAGGTGAACCTGCTGCCCAAGGATGAGCGGTCGCGGCAGAGTCACGAAGTCGCGGTTGCCGTGCGGCCGGGCATCGATTCCATTGCCCGCCACTACGGCGCGTCGGCGAAGGTGGCGGAGATTCCTCCCGGCCCCCCGGTGCTCTCGACGCTGGTGGCAGAGGTGTATGCGGCCGATGATAGTACGCGACTCGCGGCAGCGCGTCAGGTCACGCAGGTGTTCGAGACGACGCCGGGCGTGGTGGACGTGGACTGGACGGTGGACGCGCCGCAGGAGTCGCGTGTGTTCCGGGTGGATCGGGTGCGAGCGGCGGCGGCCGGAGCGAACGTCGAGCAGATCACGCGGACGCTGTATCTCGCCGTGTCTGGCACGGCGACCGGCATCGCGAGCTCGGCGACGGCGCGAGAGGGCACGGCTATCGTGCCGCGCTTGCCGGTCGAGCGGCGGTCTTCGGTCGAAGCACTCCTGGCGCTCCCGATCGCGACGGCGGCGGGACCACAGCCGCTGGCGCGGTTCGTGAGCGTCGAGCCGTCCACGCGAGAGAGCGCGCGGGTGCGGAAGGACCTGCGGCCGGCGATCTACGTGACGGGCGACGTCGCTGGAGAGATCGAGTCGCCCGTGTACGCGATTCTCGCGATGAACAAGAAGCTCGACGCGATTCGCGTGAACGGAGCCGCGATCGCGCGCTACAACGCCACGCAGCCGGATCGTCTCACCGAAACCGCGATCAAGTGGGACGGCGAGTGGCAGGTCACGATCGAAGTGTTTCGCGACCTCGGACTCGCGTTCGCGATCGTGCTCGTGTTGATCTACGTGCTGGTGGTGGGGTGGTTCGAGTCGTTCAAGGTACCGCTGGTGATCATGGCACCGATTCCGCTGACGCTCATCGGGATCCTGCCCGGCCACGCGCTGAGCGGGGCGTTCTTCACGGCGACCTCGATGATCGGGATGATCGCGCTCGCGGGGATCATCGTGCGGAACTCGATCCTGCTCGTGGATTTCATTCAGCTCGCCGAAGCGCGAGGGCGGTCGCTACGTGAGGCGGTACTCGAGGCAGGTGCCGTGCGGTTCCGGCCGATTGCGCTGACCGCCGCCGCGGTGGTCGTGGGCGGACTGGTGATGGTGCTCGACCCGATCTTCCAGGGGCTGGCCGTGGCGCTGATGAGCGGTGCGGTCGTGGCCACGATGCTCACCATGGTTGTCGTTCCCTTGCTGTACTGGGAGCTCCGCCGCCGACAGGCGCCGCGCGAGGTCCCGTCGGAGAACTCTCATGAAGATGCTGATGCTGGTGTACAGCGGCCCGAACCCGCAGCGGGTGTCGTCGCTGCTTGACCGCCATCGCGCCACCGGCTACACGGAGTTTCGCAACGTGCACGGCGCGGGTGCCACGGGGCGCCGTGAGGGGACGCGCGCGTGGCCGGGCGAGTCGTCGCTGTTCGTGAGCGTCGTCCCCCGGGCCCAGGCCGATGCCCTCGTCGCGTCGTTAGGTGATGAGGTGCGACAGCTGCCCACCGGCGAGCGGCTGCACGTCGCTGTTCTTCCACTGGAAACGTTCATCTAATCCGCCACTGCCATGTGCAACGAGACGACCATTCGCCGGTTCGCCGGCATCTTCATCCTTCTTTCGCTCGCGCTCGGCTGGTTCGTTCATCCCGCGTGGCTCCTGTTCACGGCGTTCGTCGGCGTGAACCTGCTGCAATCGAGCTTCACCCATCTTTGCCCGCTGGAACGTATACTGGGACGGTGCGGCTTCCCGGGCTGTCGTCGTCGCGGGGTCTGATCAGGGGAGGGCGAGGGCCTTCTGCCGCGCCGTCAGCTCCGACTCGATCCGGGCGCACATGAGGTCGCAGAGGCGGAACACACGGGCGTCGGCGAGGGCGTAGTAGACATACAGCCCTTCCTTGCGACGAGCGACGAAGCCGTGGCCGAGGAGGATCCCGAGGTGCTTGGAGACGTTGGCCTGGCCGAGCCCCGTGGCATCCACGAGCTCGCCGACCGTCATCTCGCCGTGGCGAAGCCGGTCGAGGATCTGGAGACGCACGGGCTCGGCAAGCGCCTTGAAGCGCTGGGCGACAAGGTCGAGGAGCTCGGCGGACAGTGAGCGGGTGGTCACGTTAGTTCGCATGAATGATCATATAGTAATATAGTAAACTATGCGGACGGGGCCAAGCCCTCGGTTCGCGGTGGCGACGGTGATAGCGACGCGGCCCTTGACCAAACAATATTTGTTGATATATCATGCAGCCATGACCACTGCGAGTCGCTCGGACCTCGACACCGACCGCACCGTGACACTGTTCCACGCGCTCTCGGACGCCACGCGCGTCGCGATCCTGCGCATGCTGCGGGGCGGAGAACTGTGTGTGTGCGAGCTGCAGAACGAGCTGGGCGCGGCCCAGTCGCGGCTGTCGTTCCATCTCCGGGTGTTGAGAGACGCCGGGTTGGTGGCCGACCGTCGCGAGGGTCGCTGGTCCTACTACCGCATCGTGCCAGAGGCGCTTGCCGAGGTACACGACCTCACGGTCGACTTGCAGCCTGCACGCGGAGTGCTCCCGATCGCCCGGAAGGGGGCTTGCTGCGCCTGAGCAGCCTTTT
>DASURJ010000204.1:0-2776 GCA_036280115.1 Gemmatimonadaceae bacterium | reverse complement strand
GCTGTCATCACCTTTCCGATGACGGCGACATAACGCGACCAGCTCTCGGCCTCGGCGCGCAGCTCGCGGCGGCCGCGCGCGGTGAGGCGGTAGAACTTCGCCCGGCGGTTGTTCTCGGAGAGCCCCCACTCCGCCTCGATGAGGCCGCGCGCTTCCATTCGATGGAGCGCCGGGTAGAGGGCGGCGTCCTCGATGCGGAGCTCGCCGTCGGTGGCCTGTCGCAGCCAGCCGAGGATGTTGTACCCGTGCATGGGCCGCCAGGAGAGGGCCTTGAGGACGAGCATGTCGAGGGTCCCCTGGAGGACGTCGACTCCGCCGGCGGGCATGGGCTCTCCACTAAATGGTTTAGTGGACGCTACAGGTCTTCCACTAAACTGTCAAGGGGAAAGGTCCGCATCGCGGGGATTGGCGGCTATTCTTGTGGAGCCCCGCCCTGGCCGTGGGCGTGACCTTGGAGGACGACATCCACTTTCGGTACGAGATCGACGTCGAGCGCCACGTGGTCCTGGCGACGTTCTTCGGTGATGCGTCGCTGACGGACGCGCAGGCAATCGTGGCGGAGTTGTACAGCGATCCGCGGCATTCCCCGTCGATGGGGCGCGTGTACGACTGTCGCGCGGTGACGCGGATGCCGCCGGTGGTCGAGCTGCGCGCGGTGGCGGATCTGTTTCAGCGGAACGTCGACCCCGCAGTGCGCGTGCGGCGCGCGATCGTCGTGGCACCAGGCGCGTACTACGGGCTCGGGCGGATGCTCCAGGCGTTGCTGGACCTGGTCGGGCTGGAGGTGAGCCTGTTCACGGAGCTGGATGAGGCGATCGCGTGGGTGAGCGGGCACGCGGTTTCCTGATGCGGCGTGCATCGCGGTCGGGCCTCGTTGCCGCGTCTTGATGCATTGCGTCGTTCATCGTCATTGCCGCGTCGCGGTGAACGTGCCGGGGAAGGACGACGTGGAGCCGACCAGGACGTGCGTTCCGCTCATCCCCGACGCGTTCACCGTGCCGTCGAAACCCCAGGTCGATGAGGTGTTCGGCGGTGTGAGGCGGAAACGAATCACGCCGGCTTCCGTGACGCTGGCGTTAGTCAGCTGCGTCACCGCCACGTTGTCGCCGCCGATAGTGACGATCACGCTGGCGGACCCGGTTAGTTCGGGCGCGTTGCGGCTTGGCTGGGTAATTGTGATCGTACCGCTCGCGTTCACGACGCTCGGGGGGAAATCCGAGAACGTGATGTCCATGCGGTAGGTGCCCGCGACTGCCGGGAACGGGGGTGGGGACGTCGAGTCGCCACACGCCAGCAGTGCTACGAAGGAGCCGAGAGTCAGTAGCCGCCGCATCCGAGCCTCACCGGGTAGGGTTTGGCTACGGTAGCGCGCCCCTCTGACAGTGCGACGCTCGAAACGGATCCACTCGCAACAGGGCCACACCTAACGTGGTGTGGATGTGACGAAGGAGTTACGCGTTGCTCGCGTAACTCCTTCTTTCACGAACGGATGGGGCGGGATTCGAACCCGCGATACGCTTGTGACGTATACACGCTTTCCAGGCGTGCGCCTTCAACCACTCGGCCACCCATCCCGAGAGGAGCGCCGCGCCCAAGCTCGCGGCGTCGAGCGCAGTGCCCCAAAATCGCCACGCCTGCGCTCACAGCGAGCACAGGCGCGACGGTCGATCAATTACTGAAGCGGACAGGGAGAGATTCGAACTCTCGATACCGCGTAAACGGTATGCCGGTTTTCGAGACCGGTGCCTTCAACCACTCGGCCACCTGTCCAAGTGAAGCCTCGAAAATTAGTCGGGCTGGATGGTCGGGTCAACGCGAGGGAATTCAACGTGGTACGCCACCGTCCCGCCCTGCCTCCGCTCCATGACGAGACGCACGCCGCGCCGCTGTAACTCGGCCACGAGACCAGGCTCGGCGCCGTCGAGCGCGAACATATGCGAGCCGAATACCCAGATCGTCGGTCGGGCGACCTCGGCCATTCGATCGACCTCGACCTCTGCCCACCCGGTGTCCGCGACGAGCGGCAATGCGTACTCGGATACGGCCAGCGTCGGGTCGAGCGTGCGCGTGGATGTCAGGTACTGCCGCCCGGTGGGGAGGCCAACGACCTCGGTGCGGCCGCGGTACTCACGCACGAGTAGTCGCGCCTCGCCCGGTTCCACTCGACGGCGGCGAGACGGCGCGTTGTTGTGTGCGGGCTTCCCTGCACCGGCGATTCCCGCCGCCCACGCGATCCGCGCCGTGTCGGGGCGCTCCCAATCGGTCGAGTAGAACACCCACAGCGGGAAGCTGCGCGCCGCCACGTACACCGGATCGCCGCGACTCATGCTGTCCACGTCAGCGACGATCTGCTTCCCCACCCCGAAGTAGACCGGATTCCGGACGCGCTCGACGTGCGTCTCGACGCCGTACAGCGCTACCCCGACACAGATGGCGATGAGTCCCACTCGTCGCCGCGCCTCCGGCGCGAACGCTAGCACGCCGGCCGCGAACGCACCCAGGCCAATAAGTACGAGCGGCGCCGCGAAGAGATACAGGCGATCCATCACCGGATAGAGGCCGAGGACCGACGCGCCCATCGCGAGCACCAGCGGCGCGCCGATGAGCACCGCACCGACGCGGTTGCGCCGCCAGAGCATATACATGCCCAGCACCCAGCCGAGGACCGGAGCGACAACGGGCCCGAGCGCTTTCGCCGTGGGCAGCGGCGCGACAAACGCGGCGTGCGCGAACATCCGAAGGCGCAGCAGCAGGTCGGGCGCGCGCGGGTCGAGGA
>DASURJ010000203.1:0-3450 GCA_036280115.1 Gemmatimonadaceae bacterium | reverse complement strand
CGGAGCGCTCCCTTCCGCGGCGGATACACGATTGCCTGTGGGCTCGAGCCGGCACTCGACTACCTCGAGCGGCTGCGATTCACCGGCGACGATCTCGCCTATCTCTCCACGCTCCGCGGCGCCGATGCGACGCCCCTCTTTCCGCGAGAGTTTCTCGACACCCTCGGCACGATGCGCATCGCGCTCGACGTGGACATGGTGGCCGAAGGAACCGTGGTGTTCGCGAACGAACCGCTGGTGCGCGTGCGCGGGCCGCTGCTGCAGGCGCAGCTCGTGGAGACCGCGCTGCTCACGCATATCGGGTTTCCTACCCTCGTCGCCACGAAGGCCGCGCGCATGTGCCTCGCGGCCGACGGTGGCGAGGTGATCGAGTTCGGGCTGCGGCGCGCGCAGGGGCCTAACGGGGGACTGGCGGCAAGCCGCGCGGCGTACGTGGGCGGCTGCTCGTCCACGTCGAACGTGCTCGCGGGACAGCGCTTCGGCATCCCGGTCAAGGGGACGCACGCGCACAGCTGGGTGATGGTCTTCGACGACGAGCTCGAGGCGTTCACCGTATACGCGGACGCGCTGCCGAACAACGTCGTGTTCCTGGTGGACACCTACGACACACTCGATGGCGTCAGGCATGCCATCGAAGTGGGGCGGCGGCTTCGCTCGCGAGGGCACCGGTTGCTCGGTGTTCGTCTCGACTCCGGAGACCTTGCGTATCTGAGCGTCGAGACGCGCCGGCTGCTGGATGCCGCGGGCTTCACCGACACGCAGATACTCGCGACGAACGAGCTCGACGAACACGTGATCGCGAGCCTCAAGCAGCAGGGGGCGGAGATCACCGTGTGGGGAGTCGGTACGCGCCTCGCCACCGCGTATGACCAGCCCGCGCTCGGCGCCGTCTACAAGCTCACTGCGATCCGTGCCGCGAGCGGTGAGTGGGTGCCGAGGGTGAAGGTATCGGAGCAGGCAGTCAAGACGACGAATCCCGGGCTACTCCAGGTCCGCCGCTACCACGAGACAAACGCGGACGCGACTCGCGGGGCATACGCCGGGGATATGGTGATCGATGAGTTGGTTCCGCCCGCGCCCGGCGACG
Source organism: Gemmatimonadaceae bacterium (assembly GCA_036280115.1). Classification (GTDB taxonomy): domain Bacteria; phylum Gemmatimonadota; class Gemmatimonadetes; order Gemmatimonadales; family Gemmatimonadaceae; genus JAJKIV01. The sequence goes on along the minus strand of DASURJ010000203.1, from coordinate 2,363 downwards.
TGACGATGGTGGATCCCCTCGACCCCACACGGCGCAAGCGATTCGCCGCGGACTGTCCGCGCACACTGCTGCTGCAACCCGTAATGCGCGCCGGTGCGAGGGTGCGCGACCGTGAACCGCTGTCAGCGGCGCGCGAGCGCGCCTCGAGCGAGCTGGCGAGGTTCCACGCCGGGATCAAGAGACTCGTGAACCCACACCGGTACCCGGTCGGGCTGGAGCGCGGGCTCCACGACCGGAAGACGGCGCTGGTGTTGGCCGCGCGTGGAGAGACGGTCGAGCCTGACTGAAGGAGTCGGACCGCGTATGGTTAAGCGCGTCGTCCATCGAAGCTGCAGATCGGTTACAGCCCATGCGGCCTTCGACCGCAACGAGCGAGTGCGGTTCTTCGCGCTGGGATATGGTATGAGTGAACAGCCACGGCAGGATCGAGCCGTCGAGCGCGAGCCGACTGCATCCGAGTCACCCCCGGCCGATCAGGTGCTCGGTGACCGCGACCTCGACGAGGAAGTCGACGACGCGTCGGAGGCGAGCTTTCCGGCGAGCGATCCGCCAGCGTGGATGGGCATGCGGATCGGCGGGCCAGGTCCGCGCCCTCGCCCTCTCCCCGCTGAGCGTGCGCCGATGCGTGACCCCGACGATCGCTGACCTCTCCTCACACAGGAAGCGTCGCGACGGAGACGTGCACACCTGCTTCTGAGGTAGGCCGTCCGTCCGCCCAACCAAGCGGTCCGGCGAAGCGCTGACGCACTCGGCGTTCGAGGCGGGCGCCCACCACCTAACGACGTGGGATAATCGCTGCCTGTTGGCGGGCCGGACGGTCTCGGGGTGGGCTCGTGTAGCGTCCGCCGCCCCGGCGCGGCAATGGTTCGCACGGGCCCGGCTCGAGATCAGTGGCGGCGATCGCCGAGACGGTCGCCGCGCGTAACGACGAGCGGTCGGCACGCGCTGCAGGACGGCGCGCAGCGCGTCGATCGTCGCACCGGCCTCGATCCCGTTCCGCGCCAGTGCGGATTCGTGGAAGACTCCTCGGCCGCCGGCGGCCAATACCGCCTCGGCCCGATGCACGTCTCGATGATGGCCGACGCCCTGATCGCTCGGGACCACGGCTATCTGGTGCCGGGCCGCTAGAGGCGAGTTCAGCGGGTCTGGCAGGCACAGCAGTTACCCGCCGGTTTGTCTAGCCATTGTAGAGTTTTTCTTGGACGCTCCATTGACAATACACATAAAGGCCGTGATTATACCTCGACAACCGCTGGACAAGACGTTCGGCACCGAAGCCCGCGGGTCGGGCATGCAGATACCGGAGGCACCAATGTTGGAGATCGGACGCAGCTCCCGCCGCTCGAAGGCCGTCCGCACGGCGGCCGTCCTCGCGATCGCGCTCATCGCTCCGGCCGTCGCGTCGGCACAAGCGGACACGCATCGCGGCCACGCAACGAACACGATTGTCGACGTCGCCACCAAGGCCGGCTCGTTCAATACGTTGCTCGCGGCCGTGAAGGCCGCCGGCCTCGTCGAGACGCTCCAGGGTGAGGGGCCTTTCACCGTCTTTGCGCCGAGTGACGCCGCGTTCGCGAAGGTGCCCAAGGCCACCCTCGACGCGTTGCTCGCCGACAAGGCCGCGCTCCAGTCCGTGTTGACGTTCCATGTGGTGCCGGGGCGCGTGGTCGCCGGCGATGTCGTGAAGGCCAATGGTGCGACTCCCAAGACCGTCAACGGCCAGCCGCTCGACATCCGGGTGCGGAACGGAAAGGTCTACGTGAACGGCGCGCAGGTCGTGAGCGCCGACGTGACGGCGTCGAACGGCGTCATTCACGTCATCGATACGGTCCTCATGCCGGCCTCGCTGCCGGCTGATCGCTAACGCCAGGCTTCGAGAACTCCGACAATGATGCTGATGAGAAAGCAGGCCCTCGTGCTTGCGCTGCTGGCTGGGGTTGCCGTCACGGGGTGCGATGACGACGATGACGAGATCACCGGCCCGAGCACCACCGCGAGTCTTCGGGTCGTGCACGCGTCACCCGACGCGCCTAACGTCGACGTACTCGTCGACAACTCGGCCGCGCTCACGAACGTCGCCTACAAGGCGGCATCGAACTACCTTCCGGTGCCGTCCGGAAGCCGCAATCTGAAAGTGCGCGCGACCGGCACGAGCATGGTCGTCATCGACCAGACGGCCACGCTCGACCAGGGGGCTTTCTACACTGTCCTCGCGACGGGTCGGGTCGCGTCGATCGCGCCCATCGTGTTGACCGACGACCAGACGAACCCGGCATCCGGCAACGTTCGCCTTCGCCTCGTGCACGCGTCGCCGACGGCCGGCAACGTGGACATCTACGTGACCGCGCCGGCGGCCGACATCG
>DASURJ010000202.1:0-2154 GCA_036280115.1 Gemmatimonadaceae bacterium | reverse complement strand
CGGTGAGGTCACCGGGCCCTTCGCCATTGGCCAGTAGCACGTCCCGCAGAACGTCTAAAACCGGCGGGTCGGGAACGTCGGCCGGTGCGGGATCGGGTTATTCGCGATGATGTCGGTCCCACGCGGCCCGGGGTACCGAGGATTCGGCATCGCGATCGGCCCACCGTTCGGCCGTCGGTCACGACGCGGGTCACAGTGGTCGATGCCGCCTGCTCCACCACGCACGATGACGACCCCAATGATCGTGCCGATCGCTTCGCCAACACCGCCGAGGCCACCACCGCCCGACCCACCACCGACGCTGCCGCTGCCCGCGTCGGTCGTCGCTGGCGCCGTCCCCACCGGAGTCGGACGCGGCGAGACCGCGACGTTCGTCGGCGTATCGATCGCGGGAGTCGGCACCTCTTCGGCCGGCTGCGGCTCGGCCACGTCGATCGCATTCTCCGGTGCCGGATCGGGCGCCTTCGCGATTTCCGGCTCGTTCGCGGCTACCGGCTGCGCCACCGGTTTGCGTACGGTGCGACGCTTCACCGGAGCACTGGACCGCGGCGACTCGATGGCCGACACGACGCGCGTCAGCTGATAGTCTCGCGCGCCGGCAGCCAGCTCGACGCTGGCCGACGCGGCCGCCTGCAGATCGCGCTTCAGGTCGTCGGCGAGAACAGGTGCCTCATCGGACGTGCTCCGACCACAAGCCAGCGCCAACGCTGCCACGGGCAATACGGAGACCTTCACGAGCTTGTGCACGCTCCCTCCTCACACTAGGTCGATCGACCGCGGAGTACCGTGGGCCTCAACCGACGTTGCACCGGACTGGCTGTTGCTAGTGAAAAAAGGTACAGGGCCACTGCAGACCGCGCACCACGTGTTGACCCGCTCAATCGAGGCTCGAGCTGCGGCCGCGTCCTCTGAACTGGACACGTGGCTGTCACTATTCCCGGACGCGGAACGACTCGGCGTACCGGGACGTACTTCGCCACGTAGCGTAGCGTACGCGTTCCCTCACTGGTTCCCCATGCACCAGCCAATTCGTTCTCTTCCACTCGTGTTCGCCACGTTCGTGACAGCGCTCGCGGCGTGTCAGCCGCCGTCCGATGCATCCACGGCAATGACCGACTCGAGGCGCCAGTCGATCGCGGACTCGTTGATGACGATGGTCCGCGCGGCCTATAACCTCGATGCCCCCGACGTGATGGCGAGCCTGATGAGCCTGTACCCCGATTCGGGACGCGTGGTATCGGCCAGTGGAGGGCGCGTGACGACGACGCGGGATTCCCTCGAGCGAGGCATCAGGTCGTTCTACGAGTACGTTGGCCGCAACATGCAGGACCCGACGTGGAACTGGGGTCCCGCTCACGTGGACGTCCTCTCTCCTGACGCCGCCGTCGTGACGACGACGTACCGTGTGCCGCACCGAACGCCCGCCGGCGCCCCGCATACCATCGCGGGCGCCATCACGGCCGTGTTCGCCCGGCGTGACGGCAAATGGGTGGTCGTGCAGGAGCATCTGTCCGAGATGCCGCCGGAGGCACCCGCGGCCGACACCGCCGCCGCGCACCCGGGCCACGAACCCTGACCGGCAACGCGCCTAACGCGGCTGCATTGCCGGACAGCTCGGATCGTCGGGGCTCGCCGCGCCGAATCGTGACCGGACGAGGCGCGGCGCCCCGGTGTCGGCCATGACGACCACGAACAGCCGATCGTACTCGCCGTCGCAGATCTCGCGCGGCTGCGGCGCGCCAAGGGCCCCTACGATCGCCGGGATCGTGTTGCTGTGGCCCACCACGAGGACGGTTCCGCCAGCGTGCTTGCGCACCCGATCCGCAACCGCCTTGGCGTGCTGGGCAAGTGGCCCCGCGCCGACCACCTCGGGCGTGAGCTTCAGCGCCGTCGCCGTAGGCGCGGCCGTGCTGCGCGTGCGGTCGAATTGCGTCGTGATGATGGCCGTCACGCCCGCGTCGCGCGCTACCTCCACGAGCGCGTGCGCGCGTGCCTGACCACCCTCCGTGAGCGGCGGATCCTGCGCAGGCTCTGCGGCCTTTTCGGCGTGGCGCACGAGTAACACGACGGTCGGAGCAGTCGTGCGCGACTGGCTCAGGGTGGCGCCCGTGGCGCCGACGGAAACGATCGCTGCGGCAGCGAGGAGAAAAGGTT
>DASURJ010000201.1:0-6465 GCA_036280115.1 Gemmatimonadaceae bacterium | reverse complement strand
CGCGACCGGCATGCGAATGGGCGAGTACATGCGCACCACGAAGGAACACCTCCGTTCAGAGACACTCTCCATAGACGTCCCTGGAACGAAGACGCGCGGAAGCAAAGCGGTCGTCTATGTCGCCGAGAGCCTATGGCCGTGGATCGAGGCAGGTGTGCCAAGTCCGCTGCAGTACAAGTGGGCGCGACAATACTGGGTTCGCGCGTGCGTCGAGGTGGGGCTGGGACGGTACACAGAGCCCAAGCGGTCGCGCGGATACATTGGCCCCCGCTTTCACGACCTCCGCCACTGCCACGGGCAATGGGCGGTCAGCGCGGGAGTGCCGGAAGCCGCAGTTCAAGCGGCGCTACGCCACTCTACGGCAGAGATGACGCGCCGCTACACGACTACCAAGAACAAGGGAGACGTAGCACGCGCGATCGGGAATGTCTTGACTCGACCGACCGCCGAGTAGGCGATTCCGGTGCGCTCCCTCGGTTCGCCCCTCAGCCAGTTCTAGCGATCGAGAGGCGACCGCCTAAGTCGTTGTAACTCAATGACCCGGCTGGGGCTCGAACCCAGGACCTACGGATTAAAAGTCCGTTGCTCTACCAGCTGAGCTACCGGGTCGCAGTACAGTCAGACACAATTTACGCGGAATCAGGCGCCGGTGGCACCGCAAGACACGACCAGGCCCTGTCGCAGCGATCTCGCACCGCCGTGCTACGACGCGAGCAGATGCCTGACCACTTTGACGAGGGCAACCGGGAGCTGGGCCGGGTTCCTGAGCACCGCGTGCCCCGCCTCGCCGAAGATGCGACTCAGGTACTCCTGTCCCTGACGGTCGATCGTGAGGCAGAACGGGTACACCCCGCGAGTGCGCGCCTCGTTGATCGCCTGCCGCGTGTCCTCCACCCCGTACAACCCCTCGTACGCATCCACGTCGTTCGGCTTGCCGTCGGAGATGACGAGCAGCAACCGGTGTGCGGCGCGTTGGCGCTCGAGCACCGCCGCGGCGTGGCGAATGGCGGGGCCCGCGCGCGTGTAGCCCTCCGGCTGCAGCGCGGCCATGCGGCGGCGGACGAGCGCGCCGTTCGACTCCTCGAAGCTCTTGATCGTCCGCATGCGTACGTTCGTCCGACCCTTCCCCGAAAACGTCAGGATCGCGTACGCGTCGCCGAGCGCATCGAGCGCCTCGCTCGCGAGCAGCAACGCAACCTTCTCGACATCGATGACGCGCCGCCTGTTGTCGATCCACTCGTCGGTGGACCCGCTGATGTCGATGAGCAGGCAGATCGCGAGCCCCCGGCGCGCGGAGCGTACGTCGAGATACAGCCGGTCATCGGGCCGGTGGCCCGTTCGCTGATCCACCATGGCGCGGACACATGCGGCGAGGTCGAGGGCGTCACCGTCGCGCTGCTGGTTGAGCCGAACGCGGCGCGCCCGGAGCCGCTCGAACCGCTCGCGGAGCCGCCTAACGAGCGGACCGTGCTTCGCGAGCACGTCGTTGCCCCACGAGTCATCGCTCACTTCGGGCTCACGGGTGTGAACGACGGCCCCGGCGGTAGCATAGTCGCCTGCCCGCCAGTCCCACTCGGGGTATTCGATGCTGTCCCCGACCACCTTCGGCTCCGGAACCCGACGCCTGGTGCGCGCCAGCTCATCCGGCCTGCCTACCCCCGACCGGGCTCCGGCGGAATTCGCGCTCGCCTCGTCGGTCGTTTCTCGCCCGTCCGACTCCGACTCCATGGCGTCGTCCACCCGTCGTCGGTCGATCGGCTGTCCGCCGCTTCCGGTCGCAGGACGCTCCTTCCCTCTGGAATCGGGCGCGGGCTTCCCATCTTTTCGCGGATCGTCCGTCGTACCCTCGTCCACACCCGACTCACTGCTCTGATTTCCTCCCTGCCCCGACCCGCGCCCGATACGACCGAGGCCGTATTTCCCGCCCTGCAACGTAGGTGGCGAGTACGCGTGCCGTAGCTGCGGCGCTCCCACCCTCGGCGTCTTCACGGTGCCCCACGCGAATACCGGCGGGAGCCCGCGGTACCTGCCTCCGAGCGCAGAGACCGACGCCGCCTGCTCGCGCGCCCACGCGAGCGACGCGGCCGGACTCGACTCCATGCGCCCCGAATCTGGCACGGAGTCGACCGAGGACGGACCTCGCGTTAGGCCGGCGGCCACGTCGCTCGCGAGAAAGCGCTGGACGATCGACTCGACCGCACGCTCCACGGCAGTCAGCGCTGGAAACGGGGGCCGAGCCGCGAGCGCCATCGCTCTCGCCGCGGCGAGTGCCGAACGAAGGCCGGGGACGTTGCGCGCGATCGCGACGTCGATCTCCGCACCTTCTCGGGCGAGGTACAGGTCGCGCTCGAGCGGCGTCATCCCCGGATCGAGGTACACGGGCGTTCCACGCGCGATGCGTTCTGCCTGCTGCACGGCCAGGAGCCGATACGACGCCACCGCGCTCTCCACGTCGTTGCCCTCGATCTCGCGCGGCAAGTGAATCCGGACGCCGTCGGTCGACGGCAACACGGCACTCGACCTGAGATGCCGCGGGCTCACCAGTCGATCCCAGAGCGACTCGCGGCGACGCTTCGGTGGTTCCACCGTCGCGATCGGAATTGGGCGGTCGTATACCGCAGTCACGAGAAGCTCGAGCCGCCGGCGCACCTCGTCGAGCCGCACGACCGACCGCCGCCGCGCACGCGGCAGCGATGAGCGTCCGGCGTGCACGAGCCTCGCCGCGCCCCCGACGATCGGCCTGGCCGAGCGCCGAGCGGCGTTCGCCAGTGTGCGGACGAACGACCGCTTCACCATCACGCGCTAGAGCGTCGCGTTGATGATGTCGGAGATCGCCGCCACGAGGTCCGGGTCATCGGTGAGCGGGCCGACGAGCGCCGCTCGACACGCGTGAGGCGCAGGGATGCCGCCGGCAATGAGTCGCGCGGTCGCGACGAGGAGTCGCGTGCTCGGAGCTTCGGCCAACCCCTGATCGCGAAGGCGTCGCACACGTTCGCCGAGTTTCACGAGCGCCTGCGCCATGCTCGCATCGACACCGCTTTCGTGCGCGACGATCGTCGCCTCGATCGCCGGCGGCGGGAAGTCGAAGTCCAGCGCCACGAACCGCTGCCGCGTGCTCGGCTTCAGATCCTTGATCGCGTGCTGGTAGCCGGGGTTGTACGAGATCACGACCTGAAATCCAGGGGCGGCCTCGAGCAGCTCACCGGTGCGCTCGATCGGCAGAAGCCGCCGGTCATCCGTCAGGGGGTGGATCACGACCACCGTGTCCTGCCGCGCCTCCACGATCTCGTCGAGGTAGCAGATGGCGCCGGCACGCGCCGCCACCGTCAGCGGTCCATCCACCCACACCGTCTCGCCGCCGCGAATGAGATACCGCCCCGTGAGGTCGCTGGCCGACAGGTCGTCGTGACAGGCGACGGTAACGAGTGGGCGGCGGAGCCGCCATGCCATGTGCTCCACGAAGCGCGTCTTGCCGCAGCCGGTCGGGCCCTTGAGCATCACTGGCAGCCCGCGCTCGTGGCACATGGCGAAGATCTCGACCTCGTCGCGCGTCGGGACGTAGTACGGCGCCTCCCCGGATGGGTAGCGAACGCCGTCGTGCGCCGGGTGTCGAGCGTCGGTGGTGACTGCGTGGAGCATCTACACCGGGTTGAATGTCATGGGGACCCGCGTCGAGTGATCGGCCAATCTACCCGCAGGGATTTTGCCAAGGTACGCGCATGACACCACGCGGACGGGCCTCGAACACTCGACAACGACAACCGATGCTCTCACTTTCCGGCGCCCTGACCACCGCCCCTCGAGATAGATGCCCGACTCGCCCGTTGTTCCCCTCCTCCGCCGCACGTTCTGGGGCGCTCTGATCGCCACCGTCGTCATTGCCGCCACCGTCGTTGGCGTCGCGCTCGCGCAGCTGTTCGCCCAACGCGCCGCGCAGGAGAGTCGCGAGGTCGTTCGCAAGGCGCGCCGCGCACAGCTGCTCGCGCTCAATCGTGAAACGGGCGTTCGGGGCTTTCTCCTGAGCGGCGACTCTGCCTCGCTCGCGCCGGACTTCGCCGCGCGTGAGCCCCTGCGCGCCACGCTCGACTCACTGGTGCTGCGGACCGTCGAGAACCCCCCGCAGCACCGGCGCGCGATCGCGTTCGCGGCCGCAATTGCCCGCTGGGACTCGGCGTTCGCAACTCCGGCCGTCGAGGAAAAAGCTCGGCTCGGCGCGAACGCGGACGTCACACGCTTCGGGGAGGGTGAGCTCGCCGGGAAGCTGCTGTTCGACGACATCCGCATCCACTTCGAGGAGTTGGCGGCCGAAGAGGAGTCGCAGTACCAGGATCTGACCGCGCGATCCGCGCGGCTCCAGATCCTCAACGTCGGCGTGGCGGCGGCAGGCCTGGCACTCCTGGCCGCGCTGCATCGCACACTCCGACGGCGCGTCCTGACGCAGGCGGCGGGCCTGGTGCAACGACAGCAGCAACTGGAGGAACAGGCAGTCGAGCTCGAGGAGCAGGCCGCAGAGCTCGAGGAACAGGCCACGGAGCTCGAGGCGCAGACCGAAGAGCTGCAAGGCACGGTCAAGGAGCTGCGCCGCAAGAATGAAGAGCTGGACGCCTTCAGCGCGTCCGTGGCGCACGACCTGCGGTCACCCCTGCGCTCGATCGACGGCTTCAGTCACCTGCTCCTGACGGACTACTCAGACCGCCTGGACGCCGACGGGGCCGCCGCGCTTCGACGCATCCGGGCCAACTCGCAACGCATGGGGGACCTGATCGACGGGCTGCTGAGCCTCGCGCGTGTGAGCGGCGCAGAGCTGCGATTCGAACCGGTCGACATCTCGGGCGTCGGCGATGCGATCTGCCGGGACCTGCATCGAGGACTCGAGCCCGACCGGTCGATCGAGTGCGTGGTGCAACGGGGGCTGACGGCCCACGCTGACGCTCGCCTCATGCGTTCCGCGTTGCGGAACCTGCTGGAGAACGCGTTCAAGTTCACGCGCGGCGTGGCGGCCGCGCGCGTCGAGCTCGGTGCGCTCGTCGTCGACGGGGAGCGCGCGTTCTTCGTGGCGGACAACGGCATCGGGTTCGACATGAAGTACGCGGACACACTCTTCGCGCCATTCGAGCGCCTGCACGACGATCCGCGATTCGAGGGCACGGGCGTGGGGCTGGCGACCGTTCGCCGGATCGTGGAGCGGCACGGCGGCCGGCTGTGGGCCGACGCGGAGCCGGGACGGGGAGCGACCTTCTACTTCACGCTGGCGTCGTGAGGCGCCGTGCGCGATCGCACGGCAGCCGCGCACCGCGTGCCTAACGATAGCACTCCACCATGACGGTCACGCGGCGGCCGATGTCCCCCACGTCTGCGTTCGACATCCGCGCGATCGATGGCGCCGTGTGGTAGCGGAGGCCCAAGTCGTCGAGGAACGACCGCGTCACGTCGGACTTCAAGGCGAAGTTCACGTTTTGCGGCATGTCGCCCGTCTCCTCGGCGACGATGCGCGCGTTGAGCTTCGTCACCACCACGCCGACGACGTGTCCGCTCGCATCGAACAGCGGGCCCCCGCTGCTTCCCTGCTGCACCGGAGCACTCATCTGGAGTATGGTGGGGTCGTTGTGAATCCCCGCGAGCGCGCTCACGGAACCGGTCGTGACGCTCGGCTCATCGGCAAGCAGCCCCGCGAGCGGGAAGCCGACAGCGACAATGTCGTCCCCCGGCCGGATGCCCGCGCCTTGGCGGAACGCGGCTGCATGCGGGAATGAGCCGTCGACGTGGAGTACGGCCAGGTCATCGCGCGGGTGGACCGCCACGACCTTCGCGCGCCACGCCGCCGCGGAGTCCACGCGGACGCTCACCGACTGGCAGGCGTTCACCACGTGGCGGTTCGTGACCACGTGCCCGTCGGTCGTGATGATGAAGCCGGAGCCGCTCGCGTCGGGGCCGTTCCGCCGAATCAGTCCGGGCGTAGGCCGAGAGGAGGCACCGTTTCTTGGCGCCTCACGCGCGGGGGCGTGTCTCGCGACGGAGGCGCTCGGCGGTGGCGACGGCGTGATGACGGCGCGCGCAGGAGCCCTGGCGGTAATCGTCTCCCATCGCTTTCGCTCTTCCGGGCGCCGGTCGAAGTAGCTCGGGTCCGCTCGCAACGCCCGATCCCACGCCTGCAACGCTTCGGCGTCGCGCCCGAGGTCCGCGGACGTCACGGCAGTCTCGCCCCACACTGCCGCGTCGTCGGGCGACAGCCGCGCCGCCTCCTGGAGCGACCGGAGAGCTTCCTCGCGCCGCCCCAACGCGACCAGAGCGATGCCCGCGCCGTGATACGCGGCGCCGCGGTGTGGCGCGAGGCGTTGAGCGGCGCGGAACTCGTTGAGGGCGTCGACGGCTCGGCCCTTCTGCAGGAGGAGCCAGCCGACCAACTCGTGTGCGCGTGGCTCGTTCGGATCGAGCTCGAGGTATCGGCGATAGGCGCGAAGCGCC
>DASURJ010000200.1:0-2964 GCA_036280115.1 Gemmatimonadaceae bacterium | reverse complement strand
GTTAGGCGAGCAGCTGGTGGTGCACGAGCCGGGATGCGATCACGTGAACCCGGCCACGATGCCGGACGGCATCCTCCTGATGGTCATCGACGACACGGTCGCGCGCGTCGAAGTCGATTCAGCGGGAATCCCGACGGGCGAAGGGGCACAGGTTGGCGACAGCGAGTCGCGCGTCCTCGAGCTCTACGGCGCGCGCGCCCGCATCGAGCCGCACAAATACACGTATCCCGATGGGCATTACGTGGTCGTGACGCCACCAGGGGACACGCTCCACCGCATTATCTTCGAGACGTTCAAGGGTCGGGTCACTACCTATCGGGCCGGTCGGGTCCCGGCGGTTCAGCTCGTGGAGGGATGCTCATGAACACGGTGCACTGCTACGTTTTCGACACGCTGGCGGACTGGGAGTACGGCTACGCGGTCGCGAACATCAACAACACACAGTTTCACCGCGAACCCGGTCGCTGGCGCGTGCAGACGGTCGCTCCCGCCAGAGATTCCATCGTCACGTCGGGTGGCTTCCGCATTGAGCCCGATCTCTCGCTCGATGAGCTGTCGCCGGCGGACAGCCGAATGCTCATCCTTCCCGGCGGCGACAGCTGGGACCAGGGCGGCAACATGGAAGCGGTCGAGAAGGCGCGCGAGTTTCTCGGCGCCGGCGTCCCTGTCGCCGCGATCTGTGGAGCGACGGCGGGTCTGGCGCGCGGAGGGCTCCTCGACAACCGGCGCCACACCAGCAACGCGCGCGAATACATCGCGATGACGGGCTATCGCGGAGAGGCGATGTACCAGGATGAAGCCGCAGTCACCGACGGCGATGTGATCACCGCGGCATCGATGGCGCCTCTCGAGTTCGCCTATCACATCCTTCGTCGACTCGAGCTGTACGCGCCCGAGATGCTCGACGCGTGGTACGGCTTGTTCTCGACGCGCAAGCCGGAGTACTTCGCGGAGCTCATGAGGCTCGGATCGGCGCGTGCGCAAGTGTAACGGTCGGTGAACCGATGACGGTGTGAGGACCGCTCCGCGGCCGCATCCAGGCGTCTACTTCCCGCCACCACTGATCTTCGTGACGGGCTTTCTCCTGGCGCTGGCACTCGAGCGCTGGGTCGTGAGCCTGCGGCTCGATGAGGGATGGCGCCCGGTGCTCACACCATCCGGCTGGCTTCTGATCGGGCTGGGGGTGGCACTGATGGCGTGGGCCATTCTCACCTTCACTCGCGCGCGGACGACGGTGCTGCCCTACAGACCGGCGAGCCGTGTCGTGACCGGCGGGCCGTTCCGGTTCTCGCGAAACCCGATCTACGTCGCCGACACGCTCATCTACGCCGGCGTGTCACTGCTGACCCGCATGGCGTGGCCGCTCCTCATCCTCCCCGTGGTGCTCGCCACCCTGTACGCGTTCGTCATCAGGCGCGAGGAGCGGTACCTCGGTGAGGCGTTCGGCACGGAGTACGCGGAGTATCGGCGTCGTGTGCGGCGGTGGGTCTAGTGGACTGATCATGCATTTCGTGAGGCGGGCTGAGCGGGCCGCAGATGACGCAGATGGCCGCAGAAACTGCAACGTCAACAGCGTTGCCACGGATTTCACGGATTGTGAACGGCGAAACCACACAGATACGGCGAACTGCAAAGGGCTTTTGGAACTGCAATGGCAAGCCCATTACCGACAACGGCCCGCTAGCAACCACGGCCCTTGCCTGACGGGTTTCATAAAGCACGTCGCAGTTGCAGTTGCAGGATCCGTGGAGTTTTCCTCTTCAGATCCGTGTAATCCGTGGCCAACGCTTTTGACGTTGCAGTTTCTGCGGCCTTCTGCGTCATCTGCGGCCGCCGGACCGCCTATCCGAACCACAGAATCGGCCCACTGGAACGACAATGAGCATCATCACGCGGCGTCGATTTCTCGTCGCTGCCGGCGCCGCGACCGCTGCGCTCGGCGCGGAGGCGCTGTGGCTGGAGCCGCGGCGCGTGACGGTCTCGCGACACCGGTTGGGCAACGGAGGGACGCCCATTCGCGTGGTGCAACTGAGTGATTTGCACCTTCAGGACATTCACCAGTTCGAGATCGACGTCGCCGCCGAGGTCGCTCGATTGGCTCCCGGCGTGCTCGTGCTGACCGGCGATGCGATCGACAAGCGGGATCGGGTCGGCGTCCTCGAGAAGTTTCTCGAGATGCTGCCAGCGGACGTTCCCAAGTTCGCGATCCTCGGAAACTGGGACTATTGGTCGGGGGCGCCTGTCCGAGAGCTCGCGGCCGCCTACGATCGCCACGCGTGTCGCCTGCTCATCAACGAGACGGTTGTTCACGAGCACGAGGGGCGACGCCTTCGCCTCACCGGCGTGGACGATCTTCTCGGTGGCCAGCCGACGCTCGTCCACCTAACGTCTGGTGAGCAGGAGGCGCCGCACCTGCTCCTCGGCCATTGCCCCGCCTATCGAGAGCACGCCGAGCGTGAGGGGAAGGGACACTTCACGTGCATGTTGTCGGGACACACGCACGGCGGCCAGATCCGCGTGCTCGGCCTCGCGCCGGTGCTTCCACGCGGCAGCGGCGGGTACGTGAGCGGGTGGTACCATGGAGCCGGCCGCATACCTCTCTACGTATCTCGCGGAATCGGGACATCGCTGATTCGCGCCCGGTTAGGCGCGTCCCCGGAAGTCTCCGTCTTCGAGATTGCCTGATGCTTCGCCGCACGCTCCTCGTGGGGACGTTGGCCGGCGCGGTGTTTCTCGGACTCGGCACTCGTCTCGCCATGCGCGGAGTGGCGCTCGTCGAACAGCGTGCAGCGGTCTGGACGATCGGCGGGACGCTGCGGGTCATGATGTTCGGTGCCCTGTTTGGCCTGGGCTTCTCGCTGTTGTGGGCCGCGCTCGCGCGGCGGCTGCCGAGCGGCCGCATCGCGCGTGGGCTGTTGTTCGGCGCGCTGCTGACGCTGCTCGCATCCCCTGGGTTGACGCCGC
>DASURJ010000199.1:0-6485 GCA_036280115.1 Gemmatimonadaceae bacterium | reverse complement strand
ATCGGAGACACGCCCCACCGCAATGCGTTCCGGTTCACCGTCACCGGTGAGCGTGCCAGTCGCCGTCGCGAACGCCGCGAGACGCTCGAACTTCGTCGTCATGTCGCGGTAGTCGACGAACTCGGGCTCCGAGACGCTGCTGTGCGGAGACTGATGCGTCACGTGCACCACGCGCTCGACGTCCGGATACGGTAGCGGCCGAAGCAGCACGCCATTCACGACACTGAAGATCGCGACGTTCGCACCGATCCCGAGCGCGAGGGTCGCCAGCACGACGGCGGAGAACGCACGCTTCGCCGCCATGCCACGGAGCGCGTAGCGGATGTCGCCCGTGAGGGTCGCCAACATGTTTTCGTTCCTCGCGTCGAGTGACGGATCGATCGATGGGGTCCACGCATCGCGAATGGCCCGGAGCCGCTGAGCTACTGCTTCCACTCGCTCGAGCGTGGCACCGGAGAGCACGTCGGCAATCGCACGCGCCCACACACCGGCCACGCCTAACGCTCCTCGGCGCGCAGACGCGCGGCGGCGGTCGCAGAAGAAGTCGGTCATGTCGCTCCCGAACCGTTCGCGGAAATCGCGCGGGTACAACCACAGCAGGAGCTGGTAGGCGCGGTCGCCGAGGGAGCGTCGCTCACGGTCACCCGTCATCGCGCCGGCTCCGGATCGATGATGCGGCTCGCCTCGGCCTCTCGAACGAGCGCGCGCAACCGGAGCGCTTCGGCCGCCACGACACGCCGGCCGAGCGGCGTCAACGCGTAATAACGGCGGCGCTCGTCGTCGAGGTCCGCGACAGGTCTCCTGGCGGACTCCGATAGCAGTCCGTTCGCGAGCAGTCGCCGGATGCTGCGGTACAGCCCGCCGGCCTCGAGCCGGACCATCCCGCCAGTACGCTCGGCGATGTCGAGCATTATCCCGTAGCCGTGCCGCTCACCGGCGGCAACGGTCATCAGGATGAGGAACTCGACGGGCTTGAGGGGGAGAAAGGCGTCGGGATGAGGGGTCTTGGGCATATAGGCAAAATGACTATATGCCGTCTGACACTATCTGAGGGGAAAAGGTTTGGCGGCTCCGAGCTTCATCGCTTCAGATCGGCATCGCGACTCCGAGCCTCATCGCGCCGTGTCGGCATCGCGACCGGTCCTGCTTCAGAAAAGGCAGGAGGGGGATGGACAGGATGAACAGGATCACGAAGATGACCAACGCGGCAGCACGGTTGATTGCGCTAGAGGCCTGAGAAGAAGGGGGGACGGATTTCAGAGACGGTGGCGTCCCGGGCGGCCGTTCCTCCTGTCCTTTCAGGCCGCTTGAGAGACCAACGTGGCTGCCGGACAGGACATCTTCGCCATCCTGTCCATCCTGTCCATCCTGTCCATCCCCTCCTGCCTTTTCCCAAGCAAGACCGGTCGCGATGCCCGCCGGGCGAGATGAAGCTCGGAGTCGCGATGCCCGCCGGGCGCGATGACGCTCGGACCGGAGGTTACGAAGCTCGGAGCGCCACCATCGGGTCGACACGAGCCGCGCGACGCGCCGGGATCCAGCTCGCCAGCAGCGTCACCAGCGTCAGTGCCGCCGCGGCCAACGCGAACACGAGCGGATCCGCCGAGCTCCCACCGAGCAGGAATCCAGACAGGAGTCTCGCTGCGGTAAACGCGATCGGGAGCCCCACCACCACGCCGATCCCAGCCAGCACCAGCCCCTGGCGGAGCATGAGACGCATCAGGTCACCACTCCGTGCGCCTAGAGCGGAGCGGATCCCGATCTCGCGCGTACGCTGGGCAACGGCGAACGCGACCACGCCATAGAGTCCAACCGCCGCGAGCAGCAGCGCCACTACCCCGAACGCGCCGAGCATCCCGGCCGCGATGCGTTGCGGGAGGAGAGATGTGCCGACGTGCTCCTCGAGCGTCGACGTGCGCTCGGAGAGCCAACCGGGTGCCGCTACCGTGACCTCGCGTCGCACGGCCGCCGTCAGGCTCCGCGGTTCCCCCGTCGTACGCACGAGCATCGTTATCCCACTCGGCTCCTGCAACTGGGGGAAGTACATGTACGGCCGCGAGGACTCGGAGACCGACAGGTATTTCCCGTCACGCGCGAGGCCGATCACTTCCATCCACGGGCCCTGCGGCCCCCTCGTGCTCAATCGCTTGCCGATCGGGTCGGCGTCACCCCAGAACCGCCGCGCAAATGTTTCGTTCACCACGACCACACGTGGTGCACCGTCGCGGTCCGCATCGGTGAATCCGCGACCGCGGACGAGCGAGACTTCCATCGTCTCGAAGTACCGCGGCCCTACCATGGCGAAGTGGAACTCCATGTCCTCGCCTTCACGCGGCTCGTAACCCTCCGGCCGAACGCTGCGGCGCGATGCGCCGAGACCGAGCGGGAGATCGTTGGCCCAGCTCACGGCCGTCACGCCGGGAAGCGCCGCAACGCGATCGCGCACCGCGAGCGCCACCTGCTGCGGGTCGACGCGGTCTTCCTCACCCGGACGTGGCGCGATGTCCACGAGCAGCATGCGGTCCACGCGGAACCCGGGATCGATCGACGCCGCCGAGCGAAGGGTTTGCGTGAACAACAAGGCGCCAACGACGAGCAGCAACGACAAGGCGACCTGCCCCACGACCAGGGCGCCCTGCAACGAGAAGCGGCGACCGCCCAATCTCATGGCCGGCGTGTCGACCTTGAGCGCCGTGACGACGTCGGCGCGACTCGCGCGCAACGCCGGCGCGAGCCCGAAGATCACTCCCGTCACGACCGTCACCACGACCGTGAAGCCGAGCACCCGGAGATCCGGCGCGAGGTCGAGCCCGACCGGGACCGGCAGCGGCAACGAGAACGACATCAGCGCGCGCAGCATCCAGATCGCGATGGCGGCGCCGGCGACTCCACCTACGCCCGCGAGCAACACGCTCTCCGTCAACATCTGCCTAACGACTCTTCCTCGACTCGCTCCCAGAGAGATGCGGATCCCGACTTCCTTGAGGCGCCCGGTCGCCCGCGCGAGGAGCAGCCCGGCCACGTTCGCGCAGCACACGAGCAGCACGAGCGCGACGGTGGCCATGAGCAGCGCGACGAAGCCGAGCGCCGGCCCGCGAATCTGCGGCGGCACGCGCGTCTGGCTCTCGGGAAGCAGCGTGATGCGTCGGCCCTGCCTGGTGACGTCGATCCACGCGTCCGGATACGCCGCGGCGAGCTGGCGCGCGACGACGTTCATGCGGCTCTGCGCCTGGTCGATCGTCACCCCCGGCCTGAGCCGAGCGTAGACGAACGACCCGCGGTCACCGCGTGAGGTAAGCCACGAGTCGCCCACGCCGACGGCCGATCCGAGCGCCGCCGGCACCCACACGTCCGCCATGAGCCCGCGCAGCGAGCCGGCGAATCCCGGCGGCGCAACGCCAACGATCGTGAACTCCCGCGCGTTCAGGCGGAGCGGCTTTCCGACGATGGCGGGGTCGCCCGCGAAACGTCGTTGCCACAACGCGTGCGAGATGACGACGACGAGCTCACCTCCGGGCACGCGTTGCTCGACGCCGAACCACCGACCCGCCGCCGGCCGGACGCCGAGGACCTGGAAGTACTGGTCGGTGACGATCTCCGCGGCGACGCGCTCGAGGTTGTCGTCGGCGCCTACGGCACCCGGCCGCGGGGCGAACGCCATCACCCCACTGAACACGTCCGTCTGTTTCGCGAACTCCTCCACGTCGAGGAGCGAGGAGCTACCGTATGGCGGCCCGCTGAAGTCGCTCGTGTAGACGCCCACCAGGCGCTGCGGCTCACTGACGGCCACTGGCGGCCGGAGCAGGACGGCGTTCACCAGCGTGAAAATCGCCGTGTTCGCCCCGACGCCGACGGCGATCGTCAGCGCAGCGGCGAGCGTGAAGCCTCGCGAGCGAACGAGCCGGCGGAGGGCGTACCGAACGTCGAAGTTCATAGTGGGTCCTCACTACGCGGCGGTTTCGTGAGGGAGCCGGGTCCGGAGCGGCGTCGGTTCCAGCCCCGCATGGCAAGCATCCAGAACCAAAGGGAAAACGGATGAGGCGATGAGGGGGATGCCGGGATCGCTCCTCATCCGGGACGGGCCGTCTCTCCAAGGCCTTGAAATGAAGCCGTTCCCTTCATTCACGTACCGGCGGGAGGAGCCGTCCCTTACACCGGATGATGTCTCTCATCCCTCTCATCCCCTCATCCGTTTCCCCCCTCGGTTCTGGATGCCGGTCCTCCCCTCTTGAAGGCTGCTACGAGAGGAACCCCTTCGTTTGTTTCGGCGCGCCAGTCAGATCTATGCTCGAGCGAAGGCTACCGACTCCCGATCTCCGACAGCTGGCGCCAACAACTTATACATCACCGGCGTTACGAGCCGCGACAGCACCGTCGACGAGATCAACCCGCCAATGATCACCCACGCGAGCGGCGAATAAAGGGACGAGCCCTGGAGCGCCAGCGGGAGCAGCCCGCCGATCGCCGTCAGCGTCGTCAGCACGATCGGCACGAAGCGCACCTCTCCAGCCCGCTGGATCGCGTCATCCAACGCCATCCCCTGCTCGCGCAGCTGATTCGTGAAGTCCACGAGCAGGATCGATGTCTTGATCTCGATCCCCACGAGCGCCACGAAGCCGATCATGGCCGTGAACGACAGCGTATTCCCCGTCACGAAGAGCGCCGTCAACCCGCCAACGAGACCTAACGGGATCACCGACGCCACGATGAGCGTGCTCTTGAACGTCTTGAACTCGAGCACGAGGATCGCGAGGATCATGAACACCGCGACGATGATCGCCGTCCCGATCCCGCCGAAGCTGTCCTGGCGGCTCTCGATCTCTCCCGCCGCGTGGATGGCGTAACCCTCGGGGATCGGCATCGAGTCCAGCGCCGCGAGCACCGATCGTGTCACGCGATCGGTGTTGAATCCCGATTGCACCCACGACGTCACCGTCACCGCGCGCTCCTCGTCGTAATGCTGGATGAGCGGCGGTGTCGCCTCGAACCGTACCTGCGCGATCTGACGTAACGGGATCTGCGCGCCACTCTGCGACGCCAGATAGATCCGATCGAGCGCTTCGGCCGACGGCCGCCCGGCGTGTGGCAACCGGACGGTGATGTCACGCTCGTCGCCCGACGCGTCGCGAAACCGGCCGGCGGACACGCCGGCGATGCCGAGACGAAGGGTGCGGTCGACATCCACGGTCGGGACGCCGAGGAGCCCGGCCTTCGCGCGATTCACGTCGACGACGAGGTCGGTGCGGTCGAGTCGCACCGGGTTGTTGACGTACTGTGTCCCTTCGGTCGACGCGAGCACGCGCTCCACGCCGCGCGCGAGCGAGCGTAGCGAATCGAGATCCGGTCCCGTGACGCGGATGGCGATGGGCGCATCGATGGGCGGCCCGTTCTCGAACTCGCGAAGCTCCAGCCGTGCGCCGGGGTACTGCGCCAGCTGGAGACGCAGGGTGTCGAAGACCGCCGGCGTGTGTGTGGCGTCGTACTCGTGCAGCAGCACGAACAGTTGGCCGACGGACGCGTTCTCACTTCGCGGCGCGACGTTGTAGTAGATCTGCGGGTTGTCCCGGCCGACGTTCGTGAATATGGACTTCACTTCGGGCCGGGCCCCCACCACGCGTTCCGCGAACCGTGCGGCGCGATCGGTGTCGTCGAGGCTCGCTCCATCGGGCGTCTCGATGCGGACGGCGAACTGCGGCGTCCCGGCTTTCGGGAACAGCGAGAACCCGACCACCGGAATGAGCGTGAGGCTCGCGACGAACAGCCCTACCGCGATGAGCACCGTCGGCACCGGGCGCGCGA
Organism: Gemmatimonadaceae bacterium; assembly: GCA_036280115.1. Taxonomy (GTDB): domain Bacteria; phylum Gemmatimonadota; class Gemmatimonadetes; order Gemmatimonadales; family Gemmatimonadaceae; genus JAJKIV01. The sequence goes on along the minus strand of DASURJ010000199.1, from coordinate 686 downwards.
GCGCGCGATGGAGAAGCGGGGCGTACGAGGCGTGAATCCCGCGGTCGAGCCAGCGGAACACGCGGCTCCCGTGCGCGTCCTTCTCCTCCTTCATGATGAGGCTCGCGAGCCATGGAATGATCGTGAGCGACACGAGCAGCGATGCCAGCACGGTATAGACGACGGTCACGGGCATCGAGCGGATGTACCGCCCCGGCAAGCCAGGCAGGAACAGGAGTGGCAGGAACGCGAAGATGAGCGTCGCCGTACACCCGACGACGGCAATGGCGATCTGCTTCGTGGCGAGGATCGCGGCCTCTCTGCGCGACCGTCCTTCGCGAAGGAATCGGGCGATGTTCTCGACCACCACGATCGAATCATCCACGAGCAGCCCGAGCGCGATCACGAACCCCACGATCGACAGCTGATTGATGCTGAAGCCGGTGAACCTGAGCAGGGTGACACCAATGGCGAGCGATAGCGGAATGGAGATCATCACGATCGCCGCCGCCCTGAGCCCGAGTGGCAACAGCGTCACGAGGACCAGCAGGATCGCGATCGCGAAGTCGGCGCCGAGGCGGTCGAGGCGATGCGAGACGTTCGCCGCCTGGTCGAAGCCGCGCTCGAGCTCGACCGATGGCGGCAACGAGCCCTCGAATCGGTCGAGCACGTCATAGATGCCATTCCGCACGGTCGCGATGTTGTAG
>DASURJ010000198.1:0-8733 GCA_036280115.1 Gemmatimonadaceae bacterium | reverse complement strand
GAGCTGCCTGCTGGCAGGCCAGCTGGGAGCTGGCAGGCTGCTAGCTGCAGCTCCCAGCTGGAAGGCTACTGACAGCGGCTGGCAGCTGGCTGCCAAGCGGGTAGCCACCAGCCCGGCAGCCAGCACCCAGCCGCTTTTTGTAGCGAGCAGCCACCAGCCTCAGCTAGCAGCGGCCAGCTCCGAGCTGGCCTTCCAGCTCGCAGCTGGCATCACAATGCGGTTGGCCAAATGAAGCGCTTACGCGTGCTTGCCCTGATGCACCCCGAGCTCGTGCCGCCGGAGGATGCCGCCGAGCGGGACGAGAAGGAACGCTTCGAGTGGAAGACGGAGTGGGACGTGTGCCGCACGCTGCGCGAGATCGGGCACGACGTTCGCGCGTTAGGCGTCCAGGACGAGCTCCTGCCCATCCGCGACGCCGTGCAGGACTTCGCCCCGCACGTCGTCTTCAACCTGCTCGAGGAGTTCCACGGCAACGTCCTCTTCGATCACAACGTGGTCAGCCTGCTCGAGCTGCTCCGCGTGCCGTACACCGGGTGCAACCCGCGCGGCATGATCATCTCGCGCGAGAAGGCGTTGTCGAAGAAGCTGCTCATCTACCACCGCATCCGGGTCCCGGCGTTTCACGTGTTCCCGGCCGGCCGCAAGGTGAAGCGACCGAAGCAGCTCGGCTTTCCGCTGTTCGTGAAGAGCCTCACCGACCACGCATCGTTAGGCATCTCGCAGGCGTCGCTGGTCAGGGACGACGACGAACTCGCGGAACGCGTCGCGTTCGTGCACCGGCGGCTCGGCTCCGACGCCATCGCCGAGCAGTTCATCGAGGGGCGCGAGATCTACGTCGGCGTGCTCGGCAACGACCGGCTCAAGGCGCTGCCGCCGAGAGAGCTCGTATTCGACAACGCGCCCGACGGCACGCCCCTCATCGCGACCGCCAGGGCCAAGCACGACCTCGAGTACCAGAAGCGCCACGGCATCGACCAGCGCGCCGCGAAGGATTTGCCGGACGGCGTGGCCGCGGGGCTCGAGCATCTCGCGAAGCGCATCTACCGCACGCTCGAGCTCACCGGGTACGCCCGTCTCGACTTCCGCCTCAGTCCCGACGGGAACCTCTACTTCCTCGAGGCGAATCCCAACCCGGAGATCGCCATGGGGGAGGAGTTCGCGTCGGCGGCGAAGGAAGCGGGGATCGAGTATCCGGAGCTGTTGCAGCGGATCCTCAATCTCGGGCTGCGCGGGACGGCACCGGACTAGACAAGTAGCTAGCTAACAGCTATCAGCTATCAGCGTAGCGAGGCAGACGCCCTCACTCATTGAGTAAGGGCGTCTGCCAGTGATGGAGAAATCCCCCCATCTCCACGTCCCCTCATCCGTATGGTCTCTCCGTCCTTGGAGCCAGGGGTCGAGCCGCACTAGTGATTGTGCTTGTCCAGTTGTCCGCGCACCTCGCCACCCGGAAAGTCTCCGGGCCCGGTGTTCGGCGGGGCCACGCCGTCGTCGGTGTGCACGTTTCCGTACAGCATCTCGGCCTCGACGTCCGCCAGGAACGCCGACAGCGGCTGGCCGGCAAGCGCGCCTCTGAAGTCGGCCGCGGTGAATGTGCCCTCGACGACGAGGCGGGTCACCGGCCCGCTGCCGCCCGGCAACGGCGTGGTGGATTTCACGCTCGGGTACAGCCAGACCACGATCCCGCCATTCTGCCCTTTCACCTGTCTGTGAATGTGGGCCATCGTGATGTTCGCGATGTCGTTGACCTCGAGCACAAAGTCGATCGACGCGCCGTCCTTGCCCAGTCGGAGCGACAGCTCACCCGTCGCGTTCGTCGACCGAGCGGGGACTTCCTCGTCACCGGTGAGGAGCGTAATCGCGACGCGCTGTCCTCCCTGGTTGCCGTGGTCGCTTCGGATACTGCCGCCATTCGTGTCGAACGATGGGCCGCCCACCACGGCACCGCTCAACTGCGGCGCCGTCGCCTTCGACCCATCGTCCATACAACCGAGCAAGAGCACCGCCCCGACCACCGAATACAGTCTGCGCATAATCCGTCCCTCCCACGACACGAGTGGTTGCACGACAGGAACGCTGGAGTATCCCGACCGGTACGAGAGCGTACTCGAGCGATCCCCGCAACGCGGATTCGGCGAAGGGCACCCCGGGACGGGCCGAGGGCGATTACGGGCGCGCGAGAGACGTTCGGGCGGATGACGGCGGCAGGCCCGTCGATCAGCGGCGGCCACTCTGACTGGATTGGCGCCCTCAACTCTCGCCTCGCGCGAAGTCGATGTACGCCTTCGCGACATCGACGGCGACCAGCTGCAGGCGAACACGGTCGCCGACGTCCATCCCTTCCTCGCCTCGCACCACGCGCCCTTCGACCGGCGGGTGTAGGAGTCGGGCGAACGTGCCATTCCGGTTCACACCCGTGATGATACCGTCGAACGTCTCCCCGAGGCGATGCGCCATGAGCGTCGCGGCCACGACCTTTCTCATCTCGCGCTCGACCCGGCGCGCCGCGTTCTCCATGGCGGTGCACCGCTCGGCGATCGAATCGAGCTCGCTTGGCGTGTACGGGATCGCCGCGCCCGCGAGCGACGCTTTCAGGAGTCGCTGCATCACGAGATCGGCGTAGCGTCGGTTCGGGGCCGTCGTATGCGAGTAGTCGTCGACGGCCAGGCCGAAGTGACCTTCGTCGCCGTCCGGCTCCCACGGACGCTCCACGGCATATTCGCCGCTGCCGAGGAGCTTGACGACGGACAGCGAGAGGTCAGCGAAGCCGTCGGGATCCGCGGCGCGCCGCCGGCGCAGAAACGTCGCGAGCGCCAGGGAGCTCGGCTCCTCGGGCAACTCGTCGCCGTGGCGTTTGGCAAGCTCGACGATGCGCGACCATCGACGCGGCGCCCGGACGACGCGGCGGATGGATGGAACACGCCGGTCCTCGAGGAATCGCGCGGTCGCCGCGTTCGCCGCGATCATGAAGTCCTCGATGATCTCGCGTGAGCGCGTCTTCCGCGTCACCTCGAGATCCACCACGTCACCACCCGAGGTCACCGGGCGTGCTTCGATGGTCTCGAGATCGAGCGCGCCACGCTGGTGGCGCTGCGACCGAAGGCGACGGGCGACGTCGTCCTGCAATCGTATTTGCGCCTCGAGCCCGCGGACCGCGGCGAATTCCTCGGGCGCAGGCGCAGCGCCCGCCAGCCACAACCCCACGGCGTCGTACGCCAGCTTTGCGCGATTCACGACGCGCGCACGATAGACGCTCACGTCGGTCACTTCGCCCGATGCATCCACCACGAGATCCACGACGACGACGAGGCGCTCGGCGCCTTCCACCAGCGACGTGAGATCCGTGGACAGCTCCTCGGGCAGCATCGGAAACACTTCGACGCCGGTGTAGAGCGACGTCGTGTTCGATGCCGCACGACGATCGACGGCCGAGTCCTTCGGAACGAAGTGATCGACGTCGGCGACTCCGAGCCGAAGGCGCGTCAGGCCATCGGTGAGTGGCTCGCAGACCTCCACCTGATCCAGGTCGCGCGTGTCCCGATTGTCGATCGAGGACCATACGAGGGACCGTAGATCCCGGATGTCGCCTGGCCCGCGGGCGATCTCGTCGCTCCCCGCGTTCGACCCGACAATGCGGTCGACCTCGGCGCCCACGTCGGGCGGAAACTCGGAGACGAACCCGTGCTCCGCGACGATTTCGCGCGCGCGCTCGCGAAGGGTGAGGGCGGCTACGCGGCCGGATGCGTGCTGGGGAGGTGCCATGGTAGGGTATGATACACGCAGCGAAGAGCGGCGCCCCGAAAGCGGGATTCCCGCGCTGGACTGGTACTGTTCCCGGCGCAATCTTTGAACGTGATGGCCTGCCGGCATGCCGGCGCCACCCGGCCGTTCAAGGAGCCATGATGACTCGACGCTCGCGCTCGCTCCAGATCAGCACGTCCGCTTTTGCCGGGGTGGTGACGGCGACTGTCGCTCTCGCCGTTCTCGCGAGCGACGCCTCGGCCCAGCGTGGTGGGCGCGGGACAATGTCGGTGCCCCGGGTGACCACTTCCCCGCCGCCGCGGCCTTCCGGCGGGACGTCCGCGCGGCCGACGCGGCCGTCTGCATCCGGCCGCAGTTACATGGGGCCGGGGGTGAGGAGCAGTACCCCGCGACGCGGTGAGCTCCCGCGACTGGTCACGGAACCGCGCCGTCGCGGCTACGCCTACACGTACGACCGTGACTACGGCTACCCGGCGATTTCTTCGGGGCGCGGCAGCCGATACTACCGCCACGGGTCGTCCGTGCGATACGGGTTTGGCGGCGCGTGCGTCTACGGCTGCTCGGGCTTTCGGGCGGGTGTAAGGTTCGGCGGGTTTTCCGGGTCGTTCGTGATCGGGTATCCGCTCTTCGTGCCGGTGGTGGTTCCCTACTACCACCACGTCGAGTACGAGACTTACGACGAGGTCGGCCGGGAGCGCTATGCGGCCGAGCGACCGGCGTCGAAGTTGATCGTTGTCGGTGGCGGAAGCGGTGGCGGCAGCGACGCGCTCACGGTCGAATCGCTCGGTGACAGTGTGCGTCTCAGCTGGCTCGCGAATGGACGGCAGGCGCGTGAGGTCAAGCTCTTCGTCGCGGATTCCGCGAAACGTGAGCTGGCCACTCGGAGCGCGAGTCCGTCGTCTCCGACCGCGACGTTCGAGGTTGCGACGCTGTCAGCCCCGGTGGCGTTCGCCGGCGTGACGGTGGTATTCGCGGACGGGGTGACGTCGACGACGCTCGTGCCGTATCGCGGCGACGTGGCTCCCGGACGACCGCGTTAGGCTCGACGCTCGCCCCATATCGACCGGGTATGCGGAACCACGTACGGTTCCGGTCGGCGGAGTTCTCGCCACCGGACCCGGAGCCCTGGCAAGTCAATTCCGAACGGTACGGCTACGCACTCGTGACCTGGCTCGCCGCGCGTCTCACCGAGCGCGGCGTGAACGTGGAAGTCCCGGTGGCCGAGGACTGGGGGTGGTTCATCGACGCCGCCCACGACGGCCGGCTCGCGCGGCTCGGATGCGGGAACGTCCATGGCTCGGTGACGGAGTGGCTCATCTGGATCGAGGGTGAGCAGCCGGGGGTGCTGGCGCGCCTCTTCGGCCGCGACGGCCCGGGAGCGCCGATCGCGATAACGGCGATGGTCGACCGCGCGTTGCGATCGAGCGCGTCAGTGGAGGCGATCGAGTGGTTCCGCGTCGGCCCGGGGGGAGAGGAGCTCGATCATGCGGAAACGCCGGTATGAAGCTATTAGCTATCAGCTATCAGCTATCAGCTATCAGCAAAGCGACACCCTCGGGATGCCTGAGCGACTGAACGGGGGGTCGCCCTCCGCCTTTCGCCCTCCGCACTTCGCCGTTCGCACTTCGCCGTTCGCACTTCGCACTTCGCACTTCGCACTTCGCACTTCGCACTTCGCACTTCGCACTTCGCCGTTCGCGCTTCGCCTTCGCCTCCAGTAAGAATTGCGTAAGATCTCGCGCCCCGAGTGTCGCGCCCACCTGCCGTCGTGAGATCTTGTTCTCCAGATGACCCGGCGATCCCATCTCGGCAGCGCGCGGCTGCGGCCCGTCTGGACGAGTCGATTCTGGATCCTTGCGGCGGTGCTCGGCGCGATCACCGTGTACAGCGGCGCCGCGACCGTGCACGACGGGACGCAGCGCCGGATCGCGGCGGGGTTGGTCACGCAAGCGACCGCGCTGCACGTCTCCATGCTCGCGAGCGCGCGGCTCGAGCGGCTCGCGCTCGAAGCGTTCGCGCCCGTCGGACCGCTCGCGCCAGCGCCGCCGGAGCCGTCGACCGGTCGGCGCACCATCCTCACGCTGGCCGAGCGTCAGCGCGACGGGCGTGCGTGCGCGTGTCGTGACCTGTTGCCGGCCTCGCGGTTCGTTCACTACGACGCGGCGACCGGTAGCTTCTCGTCAGCGTCGATCCGCGGGGCGATCGCGAGCGATGGGACGCCGCTGGACGCCGTGCTCATCGACCTCCTGCGTCGCGAGTCACGTGAGCCACGAGGCACGAGCAACGCGACGTCTCGACTCGTTCCCGATCGGCGGCTCGGTGACAGCGCGCTGGTTACGCTCGTGCAACGCGACGATCGCGGTGACCCACTGGCGGTCTACGGGATGGTGGTCGCGGCGGGCGAGACGCTCGCCACCCTTTTCAGCCATAACCCTCACCGCTCCGCGATCGACTCCGCGGGGCTCACGCGTCTCGATTCACTCTCCTACGAAGTTCGGACGGCCGGAGGCGAGCGCCTGTTCGGTTCCCTCGGCGCCGGCCGCTTTCGCGCGATCGTGCAGCTTGGCGGGCCACTCCGCGGCCTGCTCCTGACGATCGCCGTCGCGCCGGGGCGCATCGCGTCGCCGCTCATGGCGCCGCATTCGCGCACGCGGTTGTGGCAGCTTGGCGCGCTCATGGCGGCGACCGCACTCGTCCTGGGCATTGCGGTGACCTCGACGCGCCGCGAGATCCTCCTCGCGCGTGCGCGGTCGGACTTCATTGCCGGCGTCTCGCACGACCTGCGCATGCCGCTCGCGCAGATCCTGATCGCGAGCGAGACGCTCTCGCTTCGCCGGGAACGAAGCGATGCTGAACGCACGTCGCTTGCGAGCTCGATCGTTCGAGAGACCCGCCGGCTCATGGGTGTGGTGGACAACGTGTTGTTGTTCTCCCGATCGGGAGCGGTCGACCTGAAGCCGGTCATGCGCCCGATGGCGACGGGAGAGCTCTTCGCCGAGGTGGCGGACGCGGTCCGTCTGGCCGTCGAGGACGCCGGTCAGTCGCTCGAGGTCGTCCCGGGCACGCCCGCGACCATTCTGGCCGACCGACGACTCGTCCGGCAGGCGCTCGTGAACCTCGTCGACAACGCGCTCAAGTACGGCGCGGCCGGCCAGCGTATCCGCCTGGGCGCCGAATCCGACGGCCGTGTCGTTCGCCTCATTGTGGCGGACGATGGGCCTGGCATCCCGCATAACGAGCGCAGGCGGATCTTCGAGCCCTACACGCGCCTCGCACACGACCAGGTCTCCGAGCGAACGGGGACCGGGCTCGGGCTCGCGGTGGTGCGCCAGATCGCCGAGGCGTGCGGCGGGCGCGTGTGGGTGGAGGACGGCATCCCCCGCGGGGCACGAGTCGTCCTCGAGTTGCGTGCGGCTGCCGAGCCGGCGCCGTTCACCGCCACGCCCGAGATCGCGTGAGCCGCATTCTCCTGATCGAGGACAATCGCGATTTCGCCGCGACGCTGAGCGCGAACCTGGAGCGCGAAGGCTACGAGGTTTTCGCCGCCGCCACGGGAACGGCCGGGCTCGAGCAGGCGAAGGCGATCGAACCGGACCTCATCATTCTCGACCTGATGCTTCCCGCGATGAGCGGGTACACGGTGCTGCAGCGACTCCGGGATGAGGGGCGGAACACCCCCGTGCTGATCATGACCGCGTTAGGCACGGAAGAGGAGAAGCTTCGTGGCTTCGGCCTCGGTGGGGACGACTACGTGGTGAAGCCGTGCGGGCTGCTGGAGATCCTCGCCCGGGTGCGGGCGCTGCTCAAGCGGGCGGTGCCCGGAATGGTGCCGCGCCCCGAGCTCCGCGTGGGGGACCTGACGATCGATTTCGGGGCGCGAATCGTGAGGCGCGGTCCCGACGAAATCGCGCTCCGCCCGAAGGAGTTCGATCTGCTGGCCGCCCTCGTGCGACACCGCGGGCGCGTGGTGTCCCGGGCCGACCTTCTTCGCGAGGTGTGGGGCTACGCGGCGGGGACCGAGACGCGAACGGTGGAGACGCACCTCGCGGCGCTGCGCGAGCGGCTGGGCGACGATCCGCAGTCGCCGCGCTACATCGTCACGGTGCGGAGGGCGGGGTACAGACTAGGGAGCTAGCAGCCATCAGCTATCAGCTATCAGCAAAGCGAGAACCCTCGGGATGCCTCCCCGTTCGCACTTCGCCGTTCGCACTTCGCCGTTCGCGCTTCGCCTTTCGCACTTCGCCTTTCGCACTTCGCCTTTCGCACTTCGCCTTTCGCCTCTCGCTACCTGCCGGACTCGATTATCATCGATGATCCACTCCGAACCTCTATGCCCGCACCAGTTCGCTGGGGTATCCTCGGCGCCGCGAACATTGCGATCAAGAAAGTCGTGCCCTCGATGCGCGGCAGTCCGCTGTCGCGCGTCGCGGCGATCGCCTCGCGTGATCTCGCCAGGGCGCGTGAGGCCGCCGCGCAGCTCGGGATTCCCCGAGCGTACAGCTCGTACGAGGAGCTGATCGCCGACCCTCAAGTCGAAGCGGTCTACATCCCGCTCCCGAACCACCTCCACGTGCCGTGGGCCATCCGCGCGGCGGAGGCAGGAAAGCACGTGCTGTGCGAGAAGCCCATCGCACTGTCCGCTGCCGAAGCGCGAACGCTGCTCGCGGCCCGCGATAGGCACGGCGTGCAGATCGCCGAAGCGTTCATGGTGCGCACGCACCCGCAGTGGGAAGAGGTCGAGCGACTCATTGCGTCCGACCGCATTGGCCCGCTGCGGCTCGTCGCCGGCCACTTCAGCTACTATCGCCGGGATCCCTCGGACATTCGCAGTCGCCCCGAGTGGGGTGGGGGTGCGTTGATGGACATCGGGTGCTACCCGGTCTTCATCGCGCGATGGATGTTTCGCGCCGAACCGATCGACGTGGCCGCCATGCTCGACCGCGATCCGGACCTCGGTATCGACCGCCTAAC
>DASURJ010000197.1:0-8721 GCA_036280115.1 Gemmatimonadaceae bacterium | reverse complement strand
GCGCCGGCGTCATCGATGCGCCAGAGTGTGCCCACCACGTTGCCGGCGCCGGCGTAAAGCAGTGCCTGCGCGAGCGTGGTGTGGTCGCTCCCACGCACGGCGTCATCGAGCCACGTCTCCGCCGCGCTGGTCTCGCATCCTGACAGAAAGACCAGCGGGCTGCGAATGCTTGCCGCGATCAGCTCGTGCACCTCCAACCGTCCGTCGGCGCCCGTTCCCCTTGATCGCGCCGGTCGCGCCGGTCGCGCAAGCTCGATGCGCGTGAACATCGGGTTGTGAGAGTTGAGCACCCCGTGACTCGCCACGTGCACCAGCTCGCGACGCCCGAGCGCGGCAACGACGGCCGCTTCGGTGGCTGCGCCGCCAACGTGGGTCGTGACTCCGGGCAATGCCCTTCGTACCGCACTTACTTCGGCCTCGCTCGCGGGCAGGTCGCGCGGGAATGGAGCGAACGCCGATCCTCCCACGGGTGACTTTCGGCGGTTCGCGGCATCCTCGCGAAGCACAGGCAGCGTCCCGGCCGATGGGAGGTACATGACCTCGAAGTCCTGAACGACGAACCGACCGCTGCGCTCGTCCACGAGCGCGGCAAACGGAACTTGCGACAGCACGCCGTGCGGAACGACGATCAGCCGGCGCACACCGCGGAGCATACCGCTCCATGTGGCGTCGCCCAGAAGCTGTCGATGGAGCGCGCGCGCGGCAGGGAGTCCGGTTTGCCACGGTACGTCGCGGTTTCCCCAGAGCTCCCGCAGCAGGCGCACACGATCGGAGAGGGAGCGCGCGCCGCTCACCAGCTCGACTGTCCGCAACGCCGACCGCGTGGCTACGAACAGCACGACTCGGTCGGCAGCCACGAGGTACTCGAGCAACGCCTCGTCCGCGTCGAGCGCCTGTTGAACCTGTTCGGTTACCGTCGCGCGAACGCCGAGCAGCGCGGCGGCGCGCGGGTGCTCCCGCCCCGCTCGCGCGAGCAGCGCCTCGTACGCCGCGCGCGTTCGCTCGAGGCGGGACATGAGCTCCGCGCTCGTACTCGTCGCCCCCGGGCCGCGCTCACGCGCCGGGACGGCGTCGAGCGACCGGAGTTGAGCGAGGAGCGCATCGATCTCGCGGAGCAGTCGTTCCCCTTCCCCGATCCGCTCGATGGGCCCGCCGCGCCGAAGGTCATCACGCGCCGATGCGAGATACTCCGTGAGTCCGCGGCTGCGTGCGGCGTCGGCAACCGAGAACGCGTCGGTTGGTCGGCCGAGGTGGAGCAGGGTGAGCACCTGGTCGGCGTAGACGGAGCTGCGATCGGCGAGCAGCGTTCGCCGCAACTGCTCGGACGCCAGCGTGCCACGAACGCGCTCGATCGCGTCGATGGCGCGGCGGCCGGCGGCGACCGCGGAGTCGAGCTCGCCGCGCCGCGCGTAGGCGCGGGCGGCGAGCGCGTGCATCTCACCCGCGCCAGCGAAGTCGCCGGGCATCATCTCCCGCTCGGCACCACGCAGGGCGCGCAGCACGCCGACGGGATCGTGCGCCCGATCCGCCAGCCGGGCCGCGGTCATGGCGACGGCGACAATGGCACTGCGCGCGCCTAACGTGTCGGCGATCGGCCCGGCTGCGGCGAGCAGGCGAGCCACTTCGTCGTGGCGCCCTGCGCGCGCCTCGACTTCCGCGAGCACGAGGAGGTCATCCAGCTCGTCGAACGCGCCGCCGGCGCGGCGGTGGAAGCGCAGCGCCTGGCGTGCGTCGCTCCTGGCGCGGCCAATGTCGCCCAGCTCCATGTGGATGACCGCCGTGCTCCGCCGGATGCTTCCGAGCTCGCCCGTGAGATCGAGCGCACTCGCGATCGTCGCCGTCTCGTGGTAATACCGCATTGCGGTGCGGTAGTCGCCCACGCGGGCGTGAAGCCCCGCGATCAGCCGAAGGATCTCTGCCTCCTCTTCCTTCATCTCCGCCGCGCGGGCGAGCGCGAGCGACGAGTCGAGCGCGGCGAACGCGCCGCCGAAATCGCCCAGCTCCTCGTACGCCGTGGCGAGTTGGCCCAGGGCGTTCTGCTCGCCGGGGAGGTAGCCCGCTTTTCGGTACAGCGCCCGAGCGGAATCGAGGACGGGAATGGCGACGCGAGGCTGTCCTTCCCAGATCTCGAGCATCGCCAGGTTGGCCATGCCGTTCGCCTCGTAGCGGACGTCGCCTAACGCGTGCCCGGAATCGCGAAGAATCGTCAGCAGCTGTCTCGCCCTGGCGAGCTCACCCAGGTACGCGTATGTCAGCCCCAGGTTGCCGGAAGCCTTCGCCATTCCGCGGGCGTCACCCGCGGTTTCGGCGACCCGCAGCGCCTCCTCGAAGTGGCGTCGAGCTTCGACGAGCCGGTCCTCGTCCTGGGCCACGAGCCCCAGCCCGTTATGCGCCTCGAGCAGCATCGCCGGCTCGCCGGCATCGACACCCACGCGGAGCGCCTGCTCCAGGTGTGCACGCGCGGCGGCGAGGTCACCCTGCCGGCGGGTCGTGAGCCCCAGCCATGTGAGCACGCGCGTCTCGCGTACGCGGTCGGTCCGCTTCCGACTCTCGGCGAGCGCGGCGGTCCAGAGCGCCGCGGCGCTGTCGTACTCGCTCTTCCAGAAGAGACTCTCGGCTCGAGCAAGGACCGAGTCGGTAGACGAGAGCGTCGCCGCCGGCCGTGGCAGGATCGCACGCGTGGTGGCGCCGGTGCCGGAATCGCCACACGCGAGCGAGAGCGCGGCACTCGTGGCGACCGCCAGGGCGGTGCGCGCTCGACTCACGGGGCGACGGTGAACCGCTGCGAGGGCGTGCTCGCCACGATCCCGGCCGCCAACGCGTCGACCCGCCAGAAGTACGATGTCCCGCGCCCGAGCCTAACGTCTACCGGAAGTGTCAGCGTGGTGTCGGCCGTCTCGCTCGACCACACCGTCGTACCGTCCTCGGTGAGCAATCGGAAGCTGTACCGGTCGGCATTCGTGGGACTCCAGACGAACGCAGGCCGCTCGGCGACCCGGGCCGCGCCATCCGCAGGCGCGATCGCGGTGAGCCTCGGGATGCGCTCGTCGAGCGCGCTCGGGGCGGCATCGCGCGTCCGGCCCTCGGCGTCGGCGGACGCCGGTGGCGAGCGCCGGAGGACGACAACACCCGCAATCGACGCCGCCAGCGCCACTCCAATCGCGAGCATCGGCAGACGGCGGCGGCGTCGCGTGATGCCCGGTGCGAGAACCTGTGAACCACCGGCATCCGACGCGAGCACTTCGATGGTATCGGCGAGCGCACCCCGGCAAGCGGCGCACCGCTCGAGGTGTGCTTCGATTCGCCCGCGTTCTTCCGACGCGAGCTCACTGTCGAGGAACGCCGCGAGGACGCTCTCGGAGGGATGGTCGGGAGGCTCGGCGCCAGGCGCCTCGGAGTGCTCGCGCACGCTGTCGTCCCAGTTATCGACAGTCAATGGAACGGATGGTCGAAGGCTGAATTCCGCGGGCGGAGTAACGCTTTCACGGAACGGAGTCCTCGACGCCCGCATGTCGGAGGGTTGTCCGGAGTAACGCGAGCACGTGTTCGAGCCGCCGATAGACGTGGGCGGGTGACGGAGCGCGAATCATGCGAGCGATGGTCGGGACCGACAGCCCATCGTGAAACCGAAGGCGCACCAACAATCGGTCGGTGGTATCCAACCGGAGGATCGCGGCCTCGACGGCGGCGGAGAGCTCCATCGCGCGGACTCCGCCGTCCGCGGTATCGCCTTCCGCGACGACCTCCGCGAGCTCGAGCTCGAGTCCCACGAGATCGGCGAGGCGCCGGCGAGCGGCGCGCCGCTCCACCGCCGCCCGATCGTCGGATTGACGGCGGCCGTAACGACGACGATGCTCGTCGAGGCAGAGACGGCGCACGACGAGCACCAGCCAGGTGGTGAACTCGCCTCGGCCATCGGCCGCGTACTGGCGAAGTCGTTTACAGTCGTCGCGGCGTAGGTGGTCGAGTGCGAACGCGTATCGGTCCATGACGGCATCCGGGTCGCGATCCAGGAGTCGCGCGACACGCATGATGAGCGGGCTGTAGCTGGCCAGGAATGCGGCCCACGCTTCGTCGCGCGACCGGACGTCGCTCGCTTCGAGCAACGCCGACAGTGGTGCGGGGAGTGCACGGCGCATGTGGCCCCGCGGGACCGTGGGGAGAAGGAGGTGGTGCCGTCGGGTCGATTGTATGGGCACAGCCGCGCGTGCGTCAACCTGACATTACCGCCTCGGAGCGAGGGGCACCCGATCCTGGCTTCGCTCGACCACTCGCACATCGCCCAGCTCCTCGATGGTGGGGTCTCGGATGGTCAGGTCCCGTATCTCGTCATCGAGTACGTCGATGGGCAGCCGATCACGGCGTGTTGCGACCGGCAGCGGCTCGACGTCCCCGCCCGTTTGCGGCTCGCAGAGTATCTCGAAGTCATCGCCGTTAGGCAATGACGAGCACGGCCGCGAATCCGAGGGGGTGTGCGAAGCGGGCCCTTGCCAGATCTGGCAAGGGCCCGTCGGTCCGAGAGCATCGCTGCACCCGGTCGTGCGCCTGCTCGCTGCCTGAACCGGACTGCAGCGTTGGGCTACCGCGCGAAGCTCCACGCCACGGTCCCGAGCGACTGCAACGACTTGGGCAGCCCGAGCATCGTGCTGGGGCCTCCGTTCACGCTCGAGATGCGGAAATGCTGGGTGATCGCGTCGCTGTAGTACACCATCCGCTTGGCATCCGCGCTCAGCGAGAGGTATCCGATGTAGGTGCCCGCCGGCGCCATCTGGACCAGCTCCACGTTCGTCCCGTCGGGGTTCATCTTGTAGATTCCGAATTCTCCGCTGCGATCGCTCTCAAAGAAGATCTTCGATCCGTCGGGTGACCACACGGGGTTCTCATCCAGCGCGAGGTCGTGGGTCAGCCGCGTCCGCCCCGACCCGTCGAGGTTCATGACGTAAATGTCCCGGTCGTAGGGGCTGCCCGACGTCGAGTGCATGTTGCTCGAGAACAGGATCTTCTTGCTGTCGGGCGAGAACGTGGGGTGCAGGTTGTTCCCGCCCATCGGGAACGCAACCTCGTTCGTTCCGTCGCTGTTCATCAGCAGGATGCCTTGGTTCCCGTTGATGAACTCACGCACCCACACGATCTTCGTGCCGTCGGGCGACAGCACCGGCGAAAATTCCTGCAGGCCGATGTTGGTGAGCCGCGTGACGCCCTGGCCCCTCGAGTTCATGATGTAGATGTTAGGCACCCCGCCGTGCCGGTTGCTCGTGAACACGATCTTTCGATAGTTCGCCGACCATGACGGCGACCGGTTGGAATGCTGGCCGCTTGTCAGTTGCGTGAGCCGCGACCCGTCGGGCATGACGGTGTAGATGTGCCTGACCGGGTCGAGCTGGTTGGCGCCGGCATCGAACACGATGGGGTTGTCGCATCGGGTGGTGCAGTCACCCCGCGCGGCCGCGGCGGCGTGCACGGCCCCAACACCCTGCGGGGCTCGAGACGAGGTCGGGGCGTCGCTGCACGCGGCGAACGCAGGCAGCAGGGCGAGGAGGGCGGCGCGCATGGCGCTCGCGCGGGAAGCAATGGTGGAAGACATGGTCATTTCCTCGAGCGAATGGTCGATGAATGGATCGTCGATTTGGTTGATGAAACACGCAGGCGAACTTCAGTCGCCCAGCTCGAACGCCGGGCGCACGGCGCCGCTGCCTGCGAGGTCGCGGCGCTGCAGGGATCGAGAACCAGGAACGCGCCCGAGAGCCGAACGGCCGCGCTGTCGGTGTTCCCGGTGTGCGTCGAGTCACCGTCGGCCAGCACACCGATGGCCTCGAGGTCGAAGCGGCCGGCAAGCCGCTCCTCGCTCGCGATGGTCACGGTCAGCGCACCCGTCCTACCGCGGAACACGCCGGCCGGCCGGCTCGGGACGCCCGTGATGAACAACGCGTTCACGAGCGGCGGTGAGCCCACCGGACTCACCTCGTAGCGTCCCGACTCGAGCCCCGCTCCGTCGCTGGCAGCGAAGACGAGCGTTCCGCCACCATTGCCAGCGGACAGGGTGAGCGCGGTGGGCGTGTACGCGACGGTGCCACGCATCGTCGCTTCGACCGCGCCGCGCACCTCGGCCTCGAACCCGGGGCGCTCGACGGCCGCGCCACACCCCGCCCCCAGCGGCAGCAGGCTTGGCAGGGCGATCGTCGCCCACAGAGCGGAACGGGTGAACACGGCCGTCTCGAGGTTCGGGATCGTTAGGCTCGTGACCGCCTACTTGCTCCAGTCGGTCCCGTGCAGACTGACGAGTCCAGCGAGCAGCTGCTCCGGCACGCCGGGCACGGGATAGCCGACCATCAACAGCGTGGCCTCGAACGGGAACTGGGTCGCGCGATGGAACCCGAGCTTCGTGCCGTCCGGCGACCACATCGGCCGCTCGCCATCCGCGACCTGCTGCTGCGAGGCGTCCGTCGCGAAGCGATAGACCCAGATTCCGTTACCGGCGGCCTCGAACGCGATCTGGGTTCCGTCTGGAGACCATCTGGGGTACTTGCAGGAGTATCCCACCGGACACGCGTTCACGAGCTCCTGCACGTCGGTGCCATCAGCCTTCATCGTGAACAGAACCTGACGCACGCCGTTGCTGGCCCCGTATGCGATGCGCTTGCCATCCGGCGACCAATCCGCTCCGTATGCGATCGCGTTCGGATCGCCGATCGGGGTGAACTGACGAGTCTTGAGATCGAACAGGTGAAGGTGCGCCACGCCGGTCGACTTGTTGTTCGCCGTGACGACGAGCCGCTTCATGTCCGGCGAATAGGAGGGGCCCTCCAGGTACGGCTCGGGCTGCGTCGTCAGGCGCTCGAGCTTCGTACCATCGGTGTTGCTGGCCCAGAGATGCATCCCGGCATCGAACCGGAGCCACACCACGCGCCTGCCGTCGGGCGACAGGCTCGGCTCCGTGTTGGCGCCGGCGGGGTTATTGGTCAGACGCTTCGTCGTGCGCGACGCGTGATCGTAGACGTAGATGTGGTAGTCGCCCGATACGGTCGACGAGTACACGATCCGACCCTGCGACGGCTTCGGCCCCACCGCGGCCTGCGCTCGGAGGTCACCGGAAGGAGCGTGTGGCGCAGCGGTCGGCGCGTCGGCGCACGCGGCGATGAGCGCGGTCGTCGTCAGCATGAACAGCGTCGTGCGAATCGCCGGCGCTGGGGGAGCAATCATGATCCGTGACATGGTCGGTTCCTCGATCGAGTGGAGGGGAATCGGCGGGGATCCGGCGTACGGTGTCCTGCCGGTCACGTCGCGGCGCGAGCCCTTTCGACAGTGGTGTGGTCGGCTTGCTGGCCTGCGTGACGGCGGGCAGATTAGCGGCCGCCCTCAACGCCCGGTCAACGACGTCTCACCGACGGTCAACTTGCTGCGTATCAATGCGTTAGGCGGTATCGCCCTGCTCCGGGACGGCACGCCGGTCACGGGAGACGCCGTCCAGCCGCGTCGACTGGCGCTCCTCGCCATGCTCGCCCGGGCCGGGTCGCGCGGCATGACGCGGGAGCGAGTCCTGGCCCTCCTCTGGCCGGACACCGACGAGGAGCGCGCCCGGCGGACGCTGAGCCAGGCGGTGTATTCGCTCCGTCGCGGGATGGGCGATGACGCCATTACCGGGACCACGGAGCTCCGGCTCGACCCGTCGCTCGTCACGTCCGACGTCGCCGAGTTCGCGGAGGCGATCCGCGAGAAGGACTTCGTGCGGGCGGTCGCACTGTACGCCGGTCCGTTCCTCGACGGCGTTCGCGTGGCCGGCGTGCCGGATTTCGACCGCTGGGTGGACACCGAGCGAAGTGCGCTGGCCCACGACTACGCGACCGCGCTCATGCGTCTCGGGAAAGACGCGGCGGCGAAAAGCGACTGGGTTCGGGCGGTGGAGTGGTGGCGCAAGCGCGCTGCGCTGGACCCGGTCGACCCGGACCTCGCGCTCGAGGTGATGCGCTCGCTGGCGGCGAGCGGGGACCGGTCGGGTGCCTTGCAGCACGCGCGGGTGTGCGCGGCGCTCCGGGCGCAAGACGAGTTGCCGCCGGACGCCGAGGTCGAGGCGTTCGCGCGGGAGCTTCGCGAGGCTCCGGCGGACGTCACTCCGAGCGGAGCGAGTGCGCAGCACGAGCGGAGTCGAGGAATCGCTGTCCTCCCGACAGTGGGGCCGCTCGATCGGGACGACGTCGATTCCTCGACTTCGCGCCTTCGGCGCTCCGCTCGGAATGACACAGGGGCGCGCCTTCGACACTCCGCTTGGAATGCCAGGCGTTGGCTTGCCGTGGCGGCAGTCATCGTAGTCGTCGCGGGTGCGCTCGTCGCGCGACAGTGGATCGGATCACCCGAGCCGACCGCGAGCAGGAGTCTGCCTACCCTCATGATCGGGCAGATCTCCGACTACTCGAGCTCCTCCGCCGCCGACTCGGCCAGCCTAACGCGCGCGCTCGGCGACATGCTCGCGACGAACCTCGCGCGCGCGCCGGGGCTGCGCGTCGTAAGCACCATGCGTGCTCTCGAGCTGCTTCGCGGCGCGGGCGCCGGACGAGAACGGGAGGGGCTCACGGCCGGCGCGATCGCGGCGGTCGCGAAGCAGGCCGGCGCCCGCGAGCTGGTCGACGGCGCGTTGTACCGGCTGGCGGAATCGCGGTACCGGCTCGACCTGCGACGGACGGACCTCGCGTCGGGGGCCGTGCTGGCTGCACACGCGGTCGAGGG
>DASURJ010000196.1:0-9521 GCA_036280115.1 Gemmatimonadaceae bacterium | reverse complement strand
CGGAACCAGTCCAGCACCGCCAGCTCGATCGCGTTAGGGCCTTCGGCAACCGGCCAGACCCCGGCGAAGAAGTTGTACCCCGTCGCCAACCAGCCGCCGAGTACGGCCGGAAAGGTGGGCGAACCGGGCACGTACGCCATGAACCGCGGGTGTGGTTCGCGCGCCGAGTACGGGAAGACGTCGGTCTGAAGCTCGCGGAGGATGTCGTCGAACGGGACCGGAGCTTCAGGCGGCGGCTCCGCGAGTCGGCGGCGCGTGGTGGCCGGAAGCCCGTTCGTGAGCACGCGCTGATCGCGGAGCGATCCGAGGTGCTGAGCGACCGCGTCCGCCACCCGGCGGCCGAGTCGCTGCATGGTGGCGTGATCGAGATCGAGCGGCGATGGCATGCAGTGTTCGATGTGAGCAGAGCATGCATCTTAGTGGCTTCGTCGATTAGTACAATGAACAACGCTGGTGGCTGTTAGCTGGCACTGGTTGCTGCAGGGTGAACTGCCTTCAGGGACGGTGGCGTCCCGAGCGGCCGTTACCCCGCAGCAACCAGTGCCAGCTAACAGCCACCAGCGCCGTTCCTGTAGTCCTGCAACCAGTTCCAGCTAACAGCGACCAGCGCTGGTTCAGCCTTCGGTTCGCAATGCTTCGGTGGGCTCGACTGACAATGCGCGGCGCGTCGGGACGATACATGCGAGCAAGCACACCGCCATCATGACGAGCGAGTACGCCACCACCAGCGCCGCCTGGCGCAGTGTGTACGCACCGAGCACGGCCCGCACGAAAACCGCGACAAGCCCCGTGCCGGCAAGGACTCCGAGCGTGACCTGGCGGAGCGGCCGGGCGAAGACCACCGCGATGATGCGCCGAGGGTCGGCGCCGAGGGCCACGCGCACGCCGATCTCGCGCGTGCGGCGCGAGACCGTGAACGACATGACCGCGTAGATCCCGGCGAGCGACAGGACCAGCGCGATGGAGCTCAGAAGCAGGAGGAGCCGGAACCAGAAGTCGAGGAACTCGAGTTCCGCGTGCGTGACGTGGGCCAGCGGCATCAGGTTGTACAGCCGCAGCGTCGGATCCGTCGCCATTGCCAGCGCGCGGAGGCGAGGAGCGAACGCAGCCGGGTCGCCTCGCACGTGCACCGCCATGTGGGCCGGATACACGCCGCCAGGGGCGACGACGTGATACACGGCGGCGACCTTGGGGTCGCCGCCCTCGGCCTGCCCCACGTCGGCTCCGACCGCGGTGCCGAGGTCCCGGACCGTGCCGATGATCTCGTGCCACGGACCGGGCTTCGCGTCCGCCGGCTGCGGGTCGATCCATTCCTCGAGCTCCACGTACCGAATCCGGCGGCCGATGGGGTTCCGGCCGCCGAGGACGAGCCTGACGAACGATTGGTTCACGATGATCGGCCCGCCCTGCGCGTCCGGGGACCCGGGCTCACCGCGGTCGACCTCGTGGTCGCTCGCGCGGAAGCCGCGTCCGGACAGGATCGGCGCGTTCATCGCCTCGAAGTACTCGGGGGCGACGGACGCGGCGGTGATCCGATACCCCGTCGGCCAGCGCGGATCGATGGGCGCAGCGGGGCCGTCGTCGAGCCTAACGAGGCGGTGCGGGTGATACATGAGCGGCAGCCGGTCCGCGAACGCGACCCGGTTGACACCAGGTTCAGCCTCGACTCGACGCGCGAGCTCCTGATACGTCGCACGGAACCGAGCGCCGAACGCCGCCCGCGTCGTGTCCCCTCGCGTCCCTCCGGGCTGATTGCCGGCTCCGCCCATCGCAGGCTCGCGATCCATCTCGAGCCGCACGGACAGGAACTCCCGCGCCGGGATCCCGATGTCCACCTGCTCGATATGCAGCTTGTCCCGGCGCACGAAGTACGCCATGACCGGCACGGCGACGGTCACGGCGATCTGCGCAACGATCACGGCGGTCCACACGCCGCCGAATCGCAAGCCGCCCGCCCCGGCCGTCGCCTCCTTGAGGCGAGTCCCGACGCCGCGCGTCACCTTGAGCGCGGGAAGCACGCCGGAGATGACGGCCCCGAGCGCCGTGAGAAGCACGGCATACAGGACGGTCGGGGCCGACAACCGGTCCTGGAACCAGAATGGAAGCCGACCGCCGTCGAGGAACTCCACCTCGACGACACCCATCACCCAGCGAAGCCCGAACCCCGCGGCAGCAAGCCCCACGATCGCGGCCACACCACCCAGCACGAGCGATTCAGCGAACAGCTGCATGATGATGCGGCTGCGCGCCGCGCCTAACGCGGTGCGGACGATGATCTCGCTCTCGCGGGTGGCGGCCCGGGCGAACATGAGCAGCGCGACGTTGCTGCAGATGAGCACGACGAGCAGCACGAGCGGCAGATTGACCGACGCCACGCCCACCGACAGCCATCCCGTCACGTTCACTACGGAGCGGGCATACGGCATCACCTGCGGCCGGAGATGCTCGTGCGTGTCGCGGAACTCGGTCGAGAGACGCGTGCCGAGCGCCGCCAACTCTGCCTGCGCGTCGGCCAGTGAGGCGCCCGGCGCGAGACGCCCGAACACGCGAAGCTGCGGCCCCTGCCGGCGCGCGTAATCCAATGCGTTGAGCCGAAGTGGCACCCAGAAACTCTGTGCTACCGGGAACTCGAATCCCTCCGGCATCACGCCGACGATCGTCACGGGCGCGTTCGCGATACGGACGGTCCGTCCGATGACGCTCGAGTCGCCGGCAAAGTGCCGTTGCCAGGCGTCGTATCCGACCACGACGACTGCCGGTGCGCCCGGCCGCTCATCCGACTCGACGAGAGCTCGGCCGAAGAGGGGCGGAACGCGTGTCGTGCGAAACGCCGACGCACTGATCTCCGCCACCTCGACCGGCTCGCCTCGCCCCTCTCCCAGAATCAGATTGCGCTGCAGCGCACGATAGGCTCCGATATCGCGCACGGAGCGCAACTCGTCGCGCCAGAGAAGGAAATCGTGCAACACGTGTGGCTCCACACGACTCGAAGCCACGTCGTAGTTCTGGAGGGCGACGAGGCGATTGCCATCGGGCAGCGGAATCGTGGGCCGGATGACCTGGGTCGCGAGCTCGAACGTGGCCGCCCCGACCCAGATCGCGAACGCCATCGCGAGACCGCCCACGAGCGTCAGCCCCGGGTAGCGGGCCAACATGCGGAACCCGAGCTTGAAGTCGAGCCACGAGAAACGCAGCTCGTCTATCCGGCGAAGCCCGCGCGACCGACGCCCCGCATCCTTGTGCGCCTCCGCGCTGCCGAACTCGAGCCGTGCCTGGCGTGCGGCGGCAGCGGGGGTGAGCCCCGAGCGTACCAGATCCGCCGCCCGCAGCTCCTGATGCAGCCGGAACTCCTCGCTCATGTCCGCCTCGACTTCGTCGCGGCGACGCACGCCGCGCCACAGCGAACGCGCCCGCGCGATGACCTCCCGGAGCATCAGATCTCCTGCGGCGTCGCGGCGAGTGATCGAGCGATCGCTTCGGCGAGCCGGTTCCAGCTCGCCGTCTCTTCACCAAGGCGTTTTCGCCCCGCCGTCGTGAGGCGGTAATACTTCGCCCGGCGGTTGTGCTCGGAGGTCCCCCACTCGCTCGAGATGAGTCCCTGATGCTCGAGCCGATAGAGCGCCGGATAGAGCGCGCCCTGCTGAATCTGCAGGGCGCCGCCGGAGATCTGCTCGATGCGAAGCAGCACGCCGTAGCCGTGCAACCGGCCGAGCGAGACGGCCTTGAGGATGAGAAGGTCGAGGGTGCCCGGCAGGAGCCCCGCTGGATCGCTCATGGTTCTTCTCCTAGATCGCTTAGGAGAACGCTATCGTCCGTTCTCCTAAGTTGTCAAGGAGAGCCCGTCCAGCGCCGTTCACATGTCGGTGCTGCCCGGCGTCGCGCTATAATTGGCGATGCCGATACACACCGAGATCGACGAGCGTCACGCGACGCCAGAGGCTTCCGCGGCGGCCGAGGCCGTGCTGGCGGCGAGTCGTCGCCTCGCGTCGTTTGCCCTCGAGACTCCGCTCGTTCGCGCGGCGACACTCGCCCCCGCAGCATGGTACAAGTGCGAGAACCTGCAGCGGACGGGCTCGTTCAAGCTCCGCGGGGCGCTCAACAAGATGTTGGTGCTGTCCGCCGAGGAGCGCGAGCGAGGTGTGGTGACGTCGTCCACGGGGAACCACGGCCTCGCACTCGCGGCGGCACTGCAGATGACGAGCGGGCGCGGCACGGTCATCGTGTCGCGATCCGCCTCGCGATACAAGATCGAGCGCCTGGAACGCGCCGGCCTCGAGGTGATGACGAGCGACGGCGATCCGATGGCTGCGGAGTTGGAGGCGCGGGCGCTCGCGGAGCGTGAGGGGCGGGTGTACGTCTCGCCCTACAACGATGCGGACGTGCTCGCAGGGCAGGGAACCGTCGGGGTCGAGCTGTTGACGCAGCGTGCTGACCTCGAGGCGGTGTTCATCGCGGTCGGCGGTGGAGGACTCGTGTCAGGAGTAGCGGCGTATCTCAAGTCGGTGCGCCCCGACGTGACGGTGGTCGGCTGCTGGCCCGAGCGGGCGGCGGCGATGTACCAGTCCGTCCGCGCCGGCCGCCTGGTCGAGGTGCCGGACGAGGATACGCTGTCCGACGGTACGGCCGGGAACATCGAGCCGGGCGCGATCACGTTCCCGTTGTGCCGCGACCTCATCGACGAGCTCGTTCTCGTGAGCGAGGACGCGATCGCCGCCGCCATGCGCGACGTACTCCTCACGGACCATCTGCTGATCGAGGGTTCGGCCGGGGTCGCGGTGGCGGGTTGGCGCGCCTTCACCGCCGCGCGGCCAAAGCTCGCCCATCGGGTGAGCGCGATCGTGCTCTGCGGCGGCAACGTCAGCGCGGCGACCATCAGCGAGCTTCTAGCAGCGGATCGATAGGACGCTGATTTGCGCACGAACGCGGAGGTCAATGCTCCGCTCGCCGAACGGTGAGTGAAGGGGGAACGGCTCCCTTGGGACGCCGCTCGACCCGGGCGCAGGTCCCCCTCACTTCACGGCTCTGGAGAGAGGGCACGTCCCGGACGGGGAGCGATCCGTCTCATCCCCCTCGTCCGGTTTACCCCGTTCGTTTTACATGCTCGTCCATCAGAGGCGAGAGTCCAGACGCAAAAACACCCCTCGGTGCACCGAGGGGTGTTTTCGTTCTGGTGCTCGCAAGTCTGATCGTTACGGCGATCGCGGCTTCGCGGTCCGGCGCTCACCGCCGCTCGACGATCCACCGCTAGACCGGGTGTCCGACGAACTCGAGCCGCCGCGCCGCTCGCTATCCGACACGCTCGATCGCGGTTCGCCGCTCCCGCCAGTATCGCGACTGGACGGACGGGTGTAGCCGCGTCCCTTGACCATGCGGCCGCGGGTGTCACGAGTCTGGATGCCGTCCGAGGGTCGAACAACCACGACGCCGCCCTGGCGATACCACGGGTAGTACCCTGGGAACCCGAACAGCCCGTAGCCATACCCGTTGTAGTAGCCGTAGCCGCCGTACCGGGAGTAGAACGGATCCCAGCTGTTCATGTACACCACCGGCCCGTCACGCAGCGACTCGTTCGCCTCGGCCAACGCGCGCGTCTGCTCGCTCGGCGTGATCGTCCCGTTGCCGTTCGCGAGGTTGATCGCGAAGGCGCGCGGGTACGAGAGTGCCACCATCACGTCGATGACGTTGGGCGGCACGCCTGCATCGGCCGCCTGGGCGAGGCGCTTTGCGTTCATGCCGAAGCCCTGCGCGCGCTCGATGAGCCACGTCTGGACCACGAGGGCGTCGGCGCGCTTCGACGCTTCGGCGACGTCCGCGATGCCGACCGAGTCGCTCGCCCCGAGCGCCGCCGTGTTCTGCGCGAGCTTGTGCCCCTCGATCGCGGAGCGCATCTGGGCGGGCAGGGCGGCCGGGACAGGCACGCGCCCGTAGTGGGCCACACGCACCGCGTTGTTCGCCTCGACCTTCACACCCTGAACGTCGAGCCACTCACCGTTCGGCGTCATGGACATGATGCCGGTGGACGTGCGCGTGCGGTTCCCGGCGCACTGGTGCTCGGAACGGAGATAGATCCGCTTCGCGTCAGGCGAGAACTCCGCGGTCTCCCAGCCCTCGCACCCCTCGCGGCTGACCGCGCGTCGGGTGCCGTTTGCGTCGATGCGCTCAGCTGGCGCGACGTCGCTGCCGGTTATCGTCACGAGATCGATTGCTGCCGCGCCCGGCGCGGGGGCGATACACACGACCGGAAGCGGCGTGGTGCTCCCGGGCGACACACCCATCGATGCGACGTCACGAGCGGACGCCTGCCAGCATCCAACCCACGGCGTCCAGCGCGCGTCGCTGGTGGCCTGGGTGTCCTGGGCGGTGGCTGCCGTCGTGGCCAGTCCGAGCGAGAGCACGACGCCGAGCACCGCGCTCGTTCGTGTCATCGTGCCTCGCACATTCGTGTGCATCGTCATGGTGACCACCCTGTTCAGAATCTGACCTTGAAGCCTACCGTCCCAACGAACCGAGCCAGGTCGATCTTCTCGAAACCTTGATAGACGTTCTGGTCGAGCGATGCCTTACCTAGAGAGTAGCGTCCTTCCAGCGTGAGAGCCAGCCACGGACCTATCGTGTAGTCCACGCCGGCCATCGCGTGGCCGGTCGGCGCCCACCCGGACGACTCCAACTCGGCGGGGAAGACCTCGTTGTCCCTCTGAAAATCGACGAAGTCGCCTTCCTGCCGGAAACGGTACCAGGTCGCTCCGCCGCCAATCCCCACGTACGGGCTGTATTTGCTCGGGATCCAGGCGAACTGGCTGACCGAGTGTCCCCGGTCCGTGAGGTAGTACCGGAGCGAAACCGCGAGCGGAACCTGCCTGAAGCTCGTCGATTGCTCGATCGGCTGTTCGTTGTTGTCCACCCAGTCGCGGTACTCCGAGTCCTTGCTGGCCGAGGAGAAGTCGCCGCCGAAGACGAGATCGAACCGCGGCGTCACGGCGTACGAGATGTCGCCCCCGATCGAGAACGAGCGAAAATCGCGCTTGTCGATGGTCAGCAGCGACGTCGCCTCGGAAAAGACGTCGCTTCCCGCTCGCGGCATAGCATATCCGCCATGAATCGAGAAGCTCCCGCGGGGTGCCCTGAAGAGGAACCCGTCCCCGCTCGTCTGGGCCGACGCGACATTTCCGATCGAGGCAAGCGCTATTGCGCCGACCATCGCAGAGCGGAGTGCGAGGAGCTCGACCGTCATGGGCGATCTCATGGCCAGGTGCCTGTCGTGGGTTCGGATCAACCGCTGGTCACACCAGTCGTGCGAAATGGGTGCCTCGGGTAGTACACTGGGGGCACTTGTTTAGTTCCTTCGCAACGCGCCGGCTGAAGGCAGCGTTGGCCGTCCGATTCGCAGTCTGCGAGGTTCGGTCCCTATGGAAGCGTTCATCCGCGACGTCCGTTACGTCACACGCGCACTGCTCCGCAGCCCCGGCTTTTTCGCCGTGACCGTGGTCACCCTGGCCCTCGGGATCGGTGCAACGACGGCCATCTATAGCGTGATCAATGGCGTCCTGTTGCGCCCGCTTCCGTACCCGGAATCCGAGCGCATTGCGCAACTCTGGCAGGTGGGCGAGCGCGGCGGATACTCGCAGGTGTCCGACCCGAATTTCGAGGACTGGAAGGCCGGGTCGCGATCGTTCGGCGCGATGGCGCAGTTCCAGGATTACGGGATCACGTCGGTATCCGGCGCCGGCGAGCCGGTGCGCGTCCGCATGGCGGTGGTGGCGAGGGATTTCTTCACGGTGCTGGGGGTCCAACCCGTGCGCGGCCGGATCTTTGGACCGGAGGAGCTGCAGGTGGGTGGTGCGCCGGCGGTGCTCGTGAGTCATCGATTCTGGCAGCGTCAACTGGGAGGCCGGCAGGATCTGGCGGGCGTCGCGCTGACGTTCAACAACCAGGCATATCCGGTGATCGGCGTGCTGCCGCCGACCATGGATTTTCCAGCGGAGGCCGACCTCTGGACGGCGCGCGAGGTTCACGAGCGCAACCCGTACCGGACCGGGCACAACTGGCGGGTCATCGCACGCCTCGCAGACGGCGTCACGATGGATCAGGCGAGGAGCGAATTGAGCGCCCTGTCGCGCCGCCTGAAGCAGCAGTATGGCGACGAGACCTGGATGTACGACGCGGCCGTCGTTCCGCTTCGCGAGCAGTTGGTAGGCGGC
This sequence comes from Gemmatimonadaceae bacterium, assembly GCA_036280115.1. Lineage (GTDB taxonomy): Bacteria > Gemmatimonadota > Gemmatimonadetes > Gemmatimonadales > Gemmatimonadaceae > JAJKIV01. Next base: position 1,323 of record DASURJ010000196.1, on the reverse strand, counting down.
TCGCGCCCGACGCTCCTCGTGCTGCTCGGCGCGTCGGCGTTCCTGCTGCTCATCGCGTGTGCGAACGTGGTGAACCTGCTCGTCGCTCGGGCGGCAGTGCGCGAAGGTGAGCTCGCGGTGCGCCTCGCGCTCGGCGCGGGGCGGTGGCGGCTCGCGCAGCAGTTTCTTGCGGAATCGTTGGTCCTCGCCGTGGCCGGCGGGGTTTTCGGCGTGGTGCTCGCTGCGGTCGGTGTTCGGGCATTACTCGCGCTCGAGCCGGGCGACCTGCCGCGGGCGCGCGAGGTCGGTGTCGACTGGACGGTACTGGCGTTCGCCCTCGGTCTATCGGTGGTGGTTGCCGCCGTCCTCGGGCTTCTGTCCGCGTGGCGCGGCACGAGGGGCGACATCAAGCAGGCGATGGCGCAGGCGCAGCGGACCCAGGCCGGTGCGGGCGCGAGCTATCGGGTGCGAGGGGCACTCGTGATCGCGCAGATGGCGCTCACGCTGGTGCTCCTGGTCGGCGCGGGCCTGCTCGCGCGCAGCTTCCTGCAGTTGTCTCGGCTCGATCCGGGCTATCGGACGGAGCGGGCACTCGTACTCGACATCACGGCGGCCGTTGGCGACGGCCCGGATGGGCTGCGCGAGCGCGTCAGGCTCTACGACGAGATCATCGCGCGTCTCGGGGCCCTGCCGGGCGTCTCCACGGTGGGGGGCGTCAATGCGTTCCCGCTGACGGCCGGAAACACGAGCAACGGAACGTTCCTCATCATGTCGCGACTCGATGAGCCGCTCGACATGGCGCAGATTCCGAGGCTCATGCAGGATGCGACGCGCACCGGGAGCGCGGAGTTCCGCGTGGCGAGCGCGGACTACTTCCGGGCGATGAACATTCCGGTCGTGCGGGGCCGTTCGTTCGAGGACCGGGACGCCCCCGGCGCGCCGTCACACGCGGCCGTGATCAGCCAGTCACTGGCGAAAGCGGAATGGCCTAACGAGGACCCGATCGGCAAGATCATTCAGTTCGGCAACATGGATGGGGATCTCACGCCGTTCACGATCGTCGGGGTAGTTGGCGATGTCCGCGAGGCCGGCCTCGCGGAGCAACCGCGTCCGACGTTCTACGCGCACTACCGGCAGCGCGCGCGGGCGATCGCCGGGTTCAACTTCGTCATTCAGGGGGACGCGCCTGCGGGGGCGATCATCCCGGCGGCGCGGCGGATCGTGGCCGACCTGCGGCCGGACGTTCCTCCGCGCTTCCGCACGATCGAGACCGTCATCTCGGAGTCGGTCGCCGATCGCCGGTTCATCCTGCTGCTCGTCGGCGTATTCGGCGCGGCGGCGATG
>DASURJ010000195.1:0-4480 GCA_036280115.1 Gemmatimonadaceae bacterium | reverse complement strand
GCCGTCTGGCCCGCGGTCACCGTAACCGTCTGCTTCTGCTCAGCGAAGCCGACGCGCAGGACGCGCACCTCGACCGTGCCCGGGTTGACGCCGCGAATCGCGTATTCCCCGTTCTGGTTGGCCTGGGCGCCTAACGTCGTTCCCGCGACGTTGACCTGCGCCGCCGATACCGGCTGGCCGGTGGCGGCATCGGTAATGCGACCGGTGATGCTTCCTTGTTGCGGCGTTTGCGCGGCCGCCGCCGCGGCCACGAGCGTTCCGAGGAACGCGGCTCCTGCGAATGAGCGGAGGACCTGACACATTCTCATCGACACCTCTCTGCGGATGATTTAGCTGGCAGGGGGGAGGGGGGCCGGCAGAGGAAGTTCGGGCCGGCTGACAGGCAGTGAATAGAACATGCGGGACGAATGGACGCCATAGCCGGAAACGCCATGTCGGCCCTCTCCTGACGCAGTCCGATCACACCACATCCTCTGCGCTCATCCGGGTGCGCGCGCTACGGGCTTCACTACTCGCAACCAGCGCCATCGGGCGTCGCCGCGTAGAATGGCCGGAGCCCATCGCCGCAGGTCCGGGACGCATATGTCCGGACCAAACTGCTGCACGTTTTCCTCTCGCCCGAGCTTCTGCCGGTGACTCGTATCGCACATTCACGGTTGGCCGCGTGCTGCGCCGCGGCGTTCACCTTCGTGCTTCCTAGCGCCGCGTTCGCCCAGCCGAGCGGGCGCGCCCCCGACCTGGCCAACCAGGTCGAGGTGCGGCGGACCACCCACGGCATTCCGCACATCAAGGCGGAGAGCCTCGTGGCCGCGTACTATGCGCTCGCGTGGGTGCAACTCGAGGACTACGGCCCGCGTGTGGCCCTTGGCCTCCTGCGCGCACGCGGGGAGATGGGGCGCTACTTCGGGCGCGACAGCATGGAAAGCGACTTCAACGCTCAGCGAGACTACAAGCTCGCCATCGAGAACTACGCGAAGCTCGACGAAGCGACCCGCGACGCGTACGAGGGGTTCGCCGCCGGTGTGAACCGCTACATCGAGCTCCACGCCGAGCAGTTCCCGCCCGGATTCGCCCCGAAGTTCACGGGGTACGACGTCGCCGCACGCGACGTCGGTGGTGCGTCCCTCGCCGCCGCGCGGCGCTTCCTCGCCCGCGTGAACCCGCAGGCGAGACGCACCGGACCGGCGGCGAACAACAACCGCGACCCATCGAACGAAGGTGATGCCGACGCGACTCCTGAAGGCGTCGATCCCATCGAGGAGGGCTCCAACGCGTGGGCGTTCGCGCCGAGCCGCACGAAGTCGGGCCGAGCGATTCTGCTACGCAACCCTCATCTGGCATGGAGTGCCGGTTACTACGAGGCGCACATGACCGTTCCAGGCGTGCTCGACTTCTACGGCGACTTCCGGATCGGCGGGCCGTTTGGCGTCATCGGTGGATTCAATCGAGATCTGGGCTTCGCCACCACCAACAACGCCCCGGATCTCGACGAGATCTACGCCCTCGACGTGGATTCGGTGCGCCCGGATCACTACCTGTTCGACGGGGCGTCGCTCCCGCTGGAGCGCGAGCTCGTTACCGTCACGTACAAAAACGGGAACGGCCTCTCGACCGAGACGCGAGAGATGTGGCGGACCCCCCTCGGGCCCGTGATCTGGCGTGATGCCGGAAAGATCCACGTGCTCCGCGCGGCCGGCGAAGGTGACTTTCGGGGCGGCGAGCAGTTCCTGCGCATGATGCGCGCGACGTCGCTCGCCGAATGGAAGGACGCGATGCGCATGCGCTCGCGAGTGACGTCGAACTTCACGTACGCCGACCGCGCCGGAAACATCCTGTACGTGTGGAATGCGTCGATCCCATCGCTCCCGCATCCGACTGGTGGTGACACGACGTCGGTGCCCGCTCGCCGGACGTCCGACGTGTGGACGCGTTATGTCCCGTGGGATTCGCTCCCGCAGGTCCTGAATCCGCCGGGCGGGTACGTGCACAACGAGAACGACGCGCCGTACCACGCCAATCTTCGCCGGATCCTCGACCGCTCGAAGTACCCGGCGAACTTCCCGGAGCCTTCACTGCGACTCCGAAGCCAGCACGCACTCCAGCTCATCGACCCGCAGCGTAAGCTCAGTCTCGAGGATGTCATTGCCCTCAAGCACTCGTATCGCATGCTGCTCGCGGATCGCGTGAAGGACGATCTCATCAAGGCCGTTCGGGCGACGACGCCGGACAGCGCCACTGCGCGCGCGGCCGGCGTCCTCGAGCGTTGGGACAACACCGCGGCGCCGTCGAGCCGAGGCGGGGTGCTGTTCGACGCGTGGTGGCGATTCTACACGCAGGGCGTGTCGGCCGACTCGATGTTCGCCGAGCCCTGGACGGTAGAGAAGCCGATGACGACGCCGCGCGGGCACGAGGATCCCGCGCGTGCGGTCCGCGCGCTCTCGCAGGCGGTCGAGGACGTGACCAGGCGGTACGGCGACGTCGCGGTGGCGTGGGGCGACGTTCACAGGGTTCGGCGAGGAAGCGTCGATGTCCCCGTGGGCGGTTGCGGCGGCGCGCTGGGTTGCTTCCGCGTGCTCAACTTCGCGACCAACCCGGATGGCAAGCGCTCGGTAATCGGTGGAGACGGGTGGGTGCTCGCGGTCGAGTTCGGCGCCAAAACCGGCAACGCGACACAGACAGCGCCGCGTGCGTACTCGGTGCTCGGGTATGGGCAGAGTCCGCAGGAAGACTCGCCTTACTTCAGCGACCAGGCGGCGATGTTTGCGCGCGGCGACATGAAGCGCGTGGCGTTCCTCGAGCGCGACATCGAGGCGCAAACCATCCGGCGCTACCGCCCTGGTCTGGCGCCGTAGCCGTCCCGGCCAACGGGGAAGGAGTCATCGTTCCCGCTCCGCCGGCCGGAAGTCAGCTGCGCGATTGCCTGCTGGCGGTAGGCGAAGATGCGCCGCAGCTGACTTCTGACGAGCGGCGCCGCGACAAGGCCGACGCGGCCGAGCGGGAGCCGGAAGCGAACGTCGTCCTCGACCAGCGTCCTGTCGGCCGAAATCGCCGTGAAGCGATGACGATGGACCCACTCGGAGTACGGACCGATCAGCTGGACGTCCACGAACTCAACCGGAGGGGCCCACTCCGCAATGGCCGTTCGCCAGCGCATTGGTACTCTCCAGAGCTGGATTCGATAGTCGATCAGTGCCCCGGCCCGCATGGCGACCGGCGTCGGCGTCAGGATCTGAAAACTCAGCTCTGGAGGCGTGATCCGGCCGAGGTTCTCCGCCGCCGCGAAGAAGGGGAACAGCGCGTCACGACCGACGGGAAGCGTCTGGGCAGTCCGAAGTCGCCATGTGGTCGCATCCAGCCTCGAGAATTCGATGTCGCCGGTCTTGTCGTGGCTGCTGTTGGTGTCCAGTGTGCGAGCGGGAAGAAGATTGACCATAGTTGGACAAGTCGGTAGAGTCCGGACATGAGTCAGGCGTCGTCAAGCGGAACGAGATACCCACTCCGGGCGGTGATTCGGCGAACGGGACTGAGCGCCGACGTGCTGCGTGCGTGGGAGCGCCGGTACGGAGCCGTCCGGCCGGCGCGATCGAGCGGCGGCCAGCGGCTGTACTCCGCCGACGACCTGGAGCGGTTGGTTTTATTGCAGCGCGCGACGTTCGGCGGCCATTCGATCGGCGAGATCGCGCGCCTCGACCGCGAGGCACTCGAGGCGCTGCTCGACAACACTGGGCGCGGCCCGCCCGGGCACGAGACGGTGGCGCTGGAACGTCTTGTCCGCGAAGCAATGGCGGCGACGGACGCACTGGATTCCTCGGCTCTCGAGCGACTGCTCCGGGCCGGGGCGTTGTCCATTGGCTCCGAGGTGTTCATCGACTCCGCGCTCCCGCGATTCCTGAGAGCCGTCGGCGACCGGTGGCACCGCGGCTCACTCACGCCGGCGCACGAGCACCTCGCGAGCCAAGTCGTTCGACGTGTCACGGTATGGCTGTCGGCGGCGTACGAGCCTCGGCCCGACGCACCGACCATGATCGTGTCGACTCCCGCGGGAGAACTTCACGAATTCGGCGCATTGCTCGCCGCTGCCACCGCGGCGAACGCCGGGTGGAAGCCTGTGTACCTCGGTCCGAGCTTGCCAGCGGTGGACCTCGTCGCCGCGGCGACACAGCTCAGGGCTTCGATGGTTGCGGTGAGCGCCGTGTACGTCGACGGTGACGCGGCGTTACGGGAGTTGCGAGAGATCAGGAGCGGTCTCCCCGAAGCGGCGAAACTGATCATTGGCGGCGCGGCGGCGGGACGACTCGAGCGTTCTCTCGATGGTACCGAGATCCGCGTGCTGCACGACCTCGCCGCACTTCGATCGTTGTTGAGCGAAACGTGAGACCGACGGGCATGTGATCGACGGGGGTTGTGCAACCAGGAGGACTGATACGGCCAGCGGTGGCCAGGGCGATTTTCGTGAGGCGCGTCGAGGCAAGCCAAGTGT
>DASURJ010000194.1:0-3933 GCA_036280115.1 Gemmatimonadaceae bacterium | reverse complement strand
AGCGGGATCCCCGGGCACATGTTCTCGCCGAGGAAGATCTCGGTGTATCCCGCGAGGGCGAACTGCTCGCCGATCTTCGCGCGGCGGTCCGGCGCGTACGTCTGCAGCGCCGTGATCGCCCGTCTCGAATCCATCCGCGAGCGCTGGACGGCGAGGTACGGGTAGCTCGTGCCCGGCTCGGGCAGCGTGCGGAGATCCGCGGCGGCGAGCGAGATCGCCGGCGTGCTGGCGTTGGCGAATTCGTCGGACAGTGCGCCGCTCGTCGTGATCTGTCCCTGCTCCGCACCCGCGTACACGAGCGCGAACCCGCTCACCGATCCGACGCGCAGCGCCTCGGCACCAGAGGCGTTGTTCAGCGACGGGAGCTGCACCGCGTCGGGCGCGCTCACGTCGGTGAAGCGGGTGCAGGCGGACGCTGCGAGCAGGAGCGTGACGACCACTGGTCGACGCACTGCCATTCCGGTCATGTCGATCATGAGTTCGTCGCTCAGAAACTGAGGTTGAGGCGCATCAGCAGATAGCGGGCTGGTGGCGGGGTCGGGTTGCCGCCGTAGCCCTCCGCCAGCCCCACCGCATCGTTCGTCTCCGGGTCGATACCGGAGTAGCGCGTGAAGAGGTGGAGGTTGCGGCCGGTGGCGGAGAGGCTTCCCGAGCGCGCGCCCAGTCGACCCGCGATCCGGTCGGGGAGGGTCCACGTCACGCTCAACTCGCGCCAGCGCGTGAACGAGCCGTCCTCGGTGTAGCCCCAGCGAGTGCGGCCGAACTGCGTCGCGTTGCCGGCGACGGCAGTCGCCTGGTCGGCGAGCGGTGCCGACGGATCGTTCACCGCCCGGCAGTTGGCGATGAACAGCCCGCACCGGTTGATCTGCGAGAAGTTGGTGATCCTGTTGCCGGCACGATGATCGAATTGCGTGGCGATGCGCAGCCGGCCCTGCAGCAGCGAGATGCTGCTGGCGAAGGTGAGCTGGGTCGGCGGCAGGGTCGGGCCGAGGTAGACCGCGGTGTCGCCCACGGTGACCTCACCCTGTTCGATGATGCCGTCGCCATTTGCATCCGAGTAGCCCAGGATCGGGCGCGCGAACGCGCTGACGAGCGGATAGCCCTGCCTGCTCTGGTTCGCCAGGTTCACTCCGATCACCGCCACGCCCGGCCCCATCTGCTCGAGCCGGTTGTGGTTCACCGAGCCGCTCGCGCTGAGCTCCCAGGTGAGGACGCGATTGTCGATCGCCGTTGCCGAGAGGACTCCCTCGACTCCCCTGTTGCTGACGGAGCCGATGTTCTCCTGGCGTGTGGCGATCCCGAACTCCGACGACAGCGGATGGTTGATGAGCGCGTCGTGGCTCAGTCGGGTGTACCACGTCCCCTCGAGCCGCACGCGCTGGCCGAGCAGCTCCAGGTCAGCGCCCGTCTCGAGTTCGCTCTGGCGTTCGGGCCTGAGATCGGGATTGCCGATCGCGCTGAGTCGCGCGCCGCTCGCCGCGACGCCATCCACGAACGCGGGTGTGACCGTGACGAGCGGCAGCGATGCCGTGGGAGCGGGCTGGACGCCTGACGCGCCGTAGGCCGCGCGCAGCCGCACGCTGTTCATCCATCCGGTGCGCTGGGTGACGGCGATCCACGAGACGCTCGCCTTGGGATAAAGCGCCGTGCGGAAGTCCCGGCCGAAGGCGCTTCCGCCATCGGCGCGCAGCGCACCGGCGACGAAGAGCCGGTCGTCGAGGCCGAATGTCTGCTCGGCGTACGCGCCCGCGACGACGGTCTGCAGCGACTGCTCCTCGCCGGTGATCAGTGCCGCGCCGGTGACCGTCTCCGAGCCGGGCGGGAGGTTGGTGCCGCTGACTCCAGTCACCTGCTGGCGCCGCTGGTTGTACTGGAGTCCGAGCGAGGAGCGGTTCGAGAGGCGAGGGAATGGGTTGCCCGAAGCTGTTGCGCCGGCGTCGACGCTGTACTGCGACACGTTGGTGCGCCGCTGGAGTCGCCGTCCGAGCCGGTTGGTGCCGAGCGGGCCTTCGTCACGCCGCTGCAGGTCGTCGAGCAGCGTGCTCGAGAAGTCGAGTCCCGTGGTGGCGCGCAGCGCCAGCCAGGACAGCGGACGCCAGTTCGCGTTCCCGCTCGTGAGGTAGTGGGTCGCCGACTCCTCGTTCCGCACCGCGAACGCCTCACCCGGCCGCGAGAGGATGGACAGGTAGCCATCCTGCGCCGAGTGATAGCCCGGACCCCAGAGCGCCGATCCGATCACCCCGTCGCCGACGAGCCGCGTGTCGCTCGACACGAGCCCGGAGGAGAGATTGAAGTCGGCGTTGGCGCCGATGCCGGCGCTCGCGTTGGCGCGGAGGCTCACCTTGCGCGTCGCATTGGGACGGAGCTGGTCGCCCGGGACCGACACGCCGCCCCGCTCCGTGGAGATCCTCGCCGCCTCGCTCGCCGGCATCTCGAGGTAGCCCGTCTCGTCCTCGTAGTCTCCCGACAGGAAGTACGAGATCCCCGACGGGCCGCCGGAGACCTGCACGCCCGTCTGCTGGCGGGTGCCGCGACTGATCGGTGTGGTCGCCCCGTTCATCAACGGGTTGAACGTGGTGACGCTGTCGATGGCGCACGTCTTCGCGCCCGCCTGGACGAGCGTGCACTGCTGCACCGCGCCGGTGGTGAGCGAATGGCCCCACGCGTACCAGTTGTCCTGGAACCGCTCCGGCTGGTCGACGAGCCCGGTCTCGCCGTAGACGTTCCACATGGTCCGCCCGGCGCGGCCGCGCTTCGTCTTCACGACGATCACGCCGTTCGCGGCATCGGTGCCGTAGAGCGTCGCGGCCGATGGCCCCTTCACGATCTCGATCGACTCGATCTCCTCGGGATTGAGGTCGTTGAGCCGGCCCGCCGTCTGCCCGTAGCCACTGCCGAGGGTGCCCGTGCTGTTCTCGACGCGGATGCCGTCCACGACGAGGAGCGGATCGTTGCTCACCGTGAGGCTGTTCAGGCCGCGGATGCGGATGCGCGGCGCCGTGCCGGCCATGCCGTTGTTCAGCACCACCTGCGCGCCGGGCACGCGTGCGTTGATGAGGTCCGACAGGCTGGTAACCGGGGATGAGCGCACCACGCTGTCGGCGTCAATCACCGCGATGACGTTCCCCACCTCGAGCCGGCGCTGCGGGCCGGTGACCGTGGTGACGACCTCGTTGAGCCGCGACGCCACCGCGGCGAGGGGAAAGTCGGCGACGATGGTTGCGCCGTCCGGCACCATCACCAGCCGCTCCGCCGGCGCGTAGCCGATGCGGCGCACCGTCAGCGTGTGTGCGCCCGCGGCGACGTCAGTGAGCCGGTATCGTCCCTCGTCGTCCGTCGTGGCGTGCATTGCACCGCCATCCATGGTCACCACGGCGCGTATCACCGCGATGCGGCTGGCGGAATCCGTCACGCGGCCGCTGATGCTTCCCGGAGCGAACTCCGGCGGCAGGATAGCTTCCTCTCGTTCGACGTGCTTCACGAGCATCAACTGGCCGTTCGGCGCGTCGCGCACGTCGGTATCGGTTCCGCGGAGCGCCTCGCGCAACGCATCGCGCACGGTGGCGTCGCGCAGGTGGAGCGTAACACGCCGGTCGAGCGGCAACGAGCTCGCCGCGTAGACGAGCACCACGCCGCTTCGCGAGGAGATCGTCTTCAGCGCGTCGCGCAGCGACACGTCGTCGAGGTCGAGGGTGAGGCGTGCCGGTGCCTCCTGCACTACCGCGCTGCGCCCCTCGCGGAAGGCGCCGGCATCCTGCGCCGTGCCGGGCATCGGCGCGCCGAGCAGCGCCAGGCCGGACAGTCCCATCCACATCGTGCGCGACGTCGCCTTCATGAGGGTTCTCCGTGTCTGATGATCAGCGGGCGCGCACCACGACCGTGTCGCCCACGTGCTCGAAGCGGACGTCGAGCACGGGCGCCAGCGCCGACAAC
>DASURJ010000193.1:0-4511 GCA_036280115.1 Gemmatimonadaceae bacterium | reverse complement strand
AACTGCTCCGGGGGCGAGCGGCGTCCCCGGCCGGCCGTTCCCCTTCAGTCACGTTCCGGCGAGCGGAGCTTTGACCAACGTAGGATGATGTCGCTCATCCCCTCATCCCCCTCATCCGTTTCAACCCTCCGTTCTGGATGCCGGACCTGGCGCGAGACGTCCCCTCATCCGGCCGTTTCGGCCCTGTCCGCGTCAACGCCGTTCCGACCGGCCCGGGCGCGTCGAGATGATACGCACGGGGTCAGAGTCCTAACCCATCGTTCGAACGCGACGCGTTCGAACGATGGGTTAGGACTCTGACCCCCAACGAAGCCTTTCATCGCCAGACCACCGCCGCACTTCGCCACAAACCGCCGCCAATTCACCCCTCGCGCGCGCGACGGCGAAGAACCTCCCTTGTCAGCACCCGGTTGCCCGGCGAGTAATGCCCGCCGAATCGTCCTACGGAGACCGGACACGATGAATGCGGGAATAGTTGAATGTGGAGGTCGCCGCCCGAGTGCGGCACTGTTGATCCTTGGACTCGCGGCGTGCACGAACGCGGAGGCCGCGCAGTCACGCCAGCGCGACGCGGCGATGTTCCGCGGCGACCCCGCTCATACCGGCGTGTACGAGGCATCCGCCGGTCGGGCGCTCGGTGGACTCAAGTGGCGCTTCATGACGGAAGGGGACGTCATTTCGTCCCCGACTGTGCTGGGACAAACCGTGTACGTCGGCAGCGGCGACGGGAAGCTCTACGCACTCGATCGCGACACCGGCGCGCAGCGATGGGTGTTCGACGCGGGGAACGCGATCCCTTCGTCGCCCGCGGTCGGAGCTGGAGCCGTGTATGTCGGCACGCGGGACGGACAGTTCGTGGCCGTCGACGCGGCCACGGGAAGGGAACGCTGGCGGTTCGAGACGGGGCCGCTCATGCCGTGGCCCTGGGGGCACGAGAGCGGCGACGTCTACACGTCGTCTCCCACCTTCGCCGACGGCGTCGTGTACTTCGGTGCGGGCGATGGCCGCGTCTACGCCGTGGATGCCGCGAGCGGCAGGGAGAGGTGGCGCGCGGCCACGACGGGACGCGTTCGGTCGTCGCCGGCCGTCGACGCCTCGCGCGTGTACGTCGGCTCGGCGGATGGGCGCGTGTACGCGTTCGATCGCGCGACGGGTGCGCTCCGATGGAAGTTCGACACCGAGGGAGTGAAGCTCGAGTCGAAGAACTTCGGGTACGATCGGCGCACCGTGCAGTCGTCGCCCGCGGTGGTGAACGGGACGGTCTTCGTCGGTGCGCGTGACGGCTGGCTCTACGCGGTCGACGCGGCCACGGGAGCCGAGCGGTGGCGATTCGATCACAAGATCTCGTGGGTGAACACGTCGCCCGCGGTCGTCGATGGCGTGGTGTACGCCGGCAGCTCCGACGGGCAGTTCGTGCAGGCGGTCGACGCCGCGAGCGGCAGGGAGCTCTGGCGCACCACGACGGGGACGACCTGGTCGTCGCCTGCCGTTGCCGGCGACGTGCTGTACGCCGGCGATGGGCAGGGCCGGCTCCATGCGCTCGACCGCAAGAGCGGCGCGCCGCTCTGGAGCTTCCGTACGGGGAGCACCGTGCACTCGTCGCCGACGCCTGCAGGCGATCTCGTGGTCGTCGGAAGCGCGGACGGGGCCGTCTACGCGCTTCGCGTGACGGGCACCCCGGTGCGGCGTGCCGTGTTCTTCGACTCCACGTACATCAAATCGGCCTGGGTGCAGGACGCGACACTGCTCTCGCGATACCTCGCGAACCGCGGCTACGAGGTGCTGACCGAGTCGTCGTTAGGCACGTTCCTCCGCGATCGCGTCAGCGACCGGGTGCCGAGCGTGCTGGTGTTCGCCCTCGACCACCTGCCGCCGTCGGCGGTGGACACGTCGGCGCTCGAGCGCTCGCCGCTGCGGCGCTATCTCGATGCTGGCGGCAAGGTGGTGTGGCCGGGCGTTCCGCCGCTCCTGTTCGTGAAAGACCCCGCGACGGGAAGCCCGGGTGGACTGGCCGCCCTCGCGTGGAGCAACTCGACCGCGCTGCTCGGCGTGCCTCACGAGGCAGCGATGTTCGATCAGCGCGGCACGCGCGTGACGGATGCCGGGAAGCGATGGGGGCTGCCTACCCGCTGGCGCACGGGCTGGGGGATCGAGCCGGATCGCTCGATCACGGTGCTCGGGATGGACGAGTACGGCCTCGCGACGGCGTGGGTGCGTCGGTACGGCGGCCCGGAAGGCACCGGGTTCGTCCGGGTGCCGGAGGACCCGATGACGGTCTACCTGGCGGCCGAGTATCGACCGTAGGCGTTCGTTCGCTCCGTTAGGACTCTGACCCCCTGATCCACTCCGGGCGACGAAGATGCCCCGGGCGGCAGCAGCGTCGGCCTCCCGGTTGGCCCGACAGGAAGGGGTGAACGCCTTTCAGAGACGGTGGCGTCCCGGGCGGCGGTTCCTCCTGTCCTTTCAGGCCGCTCGAGAGACCAACGTGGGTGCCGCACAGGACATCTTCGTCATCCTGTCCATCCTGTCCATCCCCCCCTGCCGTTGCCCCGCTCGGCCCGGTCGCGAAACAGACGGGGCGAGATGAGGCTCGGAGGACAGGGCTGCGATGATACTCGGAGTCGCGTGCCGAGCGAGACGGTGCTCAGAGCTCCAGACCCAGCGCCTCGCCTAACGCCTGACGACGGCTCCGCGCGACGCGCAGGACCGTCCCGTCGCGAAGGATCACCGCGTGATCGCCGTGCGTCAGCGGCTGCACCTCGCGGATCTTCCCCACCTGCACGATCGTCGAGCGATGGATCCGCACGAATCGCTGCGGGTCGAGTTGGACCTCCACATCGCTGATCCGCTCGCGGCCCTTGAAGCTGCGCGACGCCGCATGCACCACCACGTAATTGTCCTGCGCCTCGACCCAATCGATGTCCTCCATGCGCACGAGGTGGACGCGATTCCATTGCCGCACCGTGATGTGGCCGTCCACGCGACCCGGCACTTCCCCGCTCACCCGATCCGCCATCACGCTCGGCATCTCGTCGATCCGACGCGACGAGTCCGAATCCGCCACCGTCCCCGGCTCCATCGATGGACCCAGCGGCGCCGATGCCGTCATCGACACCGCAGGCTTCTCGCGCCAGACGAGATGCCCGACCGCTACGATCACGGCGTACACCACCATGGCGGGCGGGTAGTACTCGGCCACGCCCTGCAGTGTCGAGTGCGCGAGCGCGTCCAATCCGCGTCCACCCGGCTGGGCCCACAACATCGGAGCCCGGATGAGGACGTTCGCCAGAAGGACGAAGACCGAGCCGAACGCGGCATGGGCCGCCAGCGCCAGCGGGTCCGGACGCTGGCCCGTTCGGACCACTGGCAGCCACCGCGCCGATCGGAGAATCACCGGCGTGGCCAGCGCCCAGAGCGGGATGATCGATACGCGAGTCGTGATCGACTGAACGACATCCCCGCGCCCTTCGAGCCAGACGAGCGCCGCGGCCTGCACCGCAGCCACGATCGCGACAAGCGACCAGACTGCCGCGATAGCGGCCGGTGGGCGAAGACGAGGGAGCGCCAGCGAGGCACGCAACACGGGCCGAGTCAGCATGGGCTCCACGGTAGCCGAGTGATTCGCGCCGCGTAACCCCGACCGGACTGGCGTCCGCGAATCGCCACTGGGACCGGTTGGCTTCGCTGCCCGCGAATGCGTTCAAGCACCGGAACCGGCGGCGGCATCATACCTCCGCCGCGACCGGCCGCGACGAAGCGCAGCGCCCAACCCAATGACGCTCCCGGAGACAACGCCATGCTGGTTCCCACGTTACGCGCTTTGCTCCCCACCGCTGTGCTCCCACTCGCTATGTCCCACGCGGGTGGGTGGGCTGTCATTACCGTCGAAGACCTGCCGGACTACGCCGTTGCCGGTACGCCTGTCACGCTGTCGTGGCTCGTGCGGCAGCACGGGCAGGAGCCCGTAGACAAGCTCTCGGCGCGCATCGAGGCAGTATCGGGAAGGACGAAGACCAGTGTCGTTGCGCGCGGGACCGGAGCGGGACGTTACACCGCTTCGCTCAGACTGCCGCACACCGGCAACTGGAAGGTGACGATCCGGAGCGGGTTCGGGCGAAGCGACGTTGCGCTGCTCCCGTTGCCGGTCGTGAGCGCGGGGAAGGTGCCCGCAGTGGCACTGACCGAGGTCGATCGCGGCGAGCGGCTCTTCGTCGCGAAGGGGTGCGTGACCTGTCACGTGGACGCGCAGATCGGCCCGACGCTCGCCGGCCGCCGCTTCGAGCCGGCGTACCTGACGGGCTTCCTCGAGAAGCCACGCCGCATTTCACCGACGGCTCCGATGGTCATGCCGGACCTGGGCTTGAAACAGCGCGAGATCGCGTCGCTCGTTGCGTACCTGAATAGCGATCGCCAGCTGACGGCGCGGTGACCTGCCGGCAACGCGTCCTCCCCTATCCGTCGCCAGCATCCCAAGCTTGAGCGGTGTTGCGGCAGAGACTGGTTTCCAGTCT
>DASURJ010000192.1:0-2798 GCA_036280115.1 Gemmatimonadaceae bacterium | reverse complement strand
GCGCTCATCTCGGACATTCACGCGAACCTGCCCGCGTTGCAGGCCGTCCTGCGCGACATAGCCGTGCGGGAGAGGGTGGACGCGACCTTTCACCTCGGCGACCTCGTCGGCTACGCACCGTGGCCGAACGAGGTCGCCGAGCTGCTCGTCGTCGCCGGCGTTCCTGGCGTGGCGGGCAATTACGACTCGACGGTGGCGACGGACTACAAGCACTGCGGCTGCCAGTACGAGGACCCTCACCAGGAAGAGCTGTCGCACCTGTCGTACGGCTGGACGCGCGCGAACGTCTCGCCCCGGACGAAGGCGCTCCTCGGCGCCCTGCCGTTTCGGATCGATCTGCGCCCGTTAGGCGGGCACGTCGCTGGTCCGACGGTGACGCTGGTGCACGGGAACCACGTGCTGAACACGGTCTACGTACACGAGACTCGCCCCGACGCGTTTCTCGAGAAACTGGGGGCCGGGCTCGGCGCGCGTGCCGGAGATGTCGTCTGCTTCGGGCACACGCACGTGCCGTGGCACCGGGTCGTGGAAGGGGTGCATTACGTGAACGCGGGCTCGGTCGGCCGTCCCAAGGATGGCGACTGGCGCGCGGGTTACGTGCTCCTCGATGTGACCGAACGCGATGTGGCCGTGGAAATCGTCAGGGTGGAGTACGACGTCGAGGCGGCGGCGCAGGCGATCCTCGCAACTGAGCTTCCTGGCGAGTTTGCGGAGCAGCTTCGCCGTGGAGGAGTACTCGCCGGGGCTAAGTAGGGAACGGCGGAGACGTCAGAGGTCAGATTTCAGAATTCAGAGTTCAGAAACGCCCACGGGCAGCTACGAGATGGCTGCCCCTAGTTTAGTCTGAATTCTGAATTCTGAAATCTGACCTCTGATGTCTCTGCCGTTCCGACCTCTGACCTCTGACGTCTTTGCCGTCAGGCCGAACCCCGATGCACGTACGTCCGAAACAGAGCGTCGAGCTCGCGCTCCGGATCGGCGCACACCCCTTCGTGAATCGGGGAGCTCTGGATGACGTCCGAGCGTGGCGCGGTCAGCCAGTGGAAGCGTTCCGAGGGCGGAGTCAGCGCGACCGGTCCGGCGGTCTCGTCGCCATCGCAGATCGCGCGCACCGACCGGAGGTAGCGCGCGAGCAGCTCGGTATCCACTTCGGGAACGAGCGTGCGCAGCTCGTCGATGTCGGTGATGGCGCGCATGCCGAGGTAGTCCACCGTTCGTGCGTGGAGCACGACGCCCACCGGGACGAAGGCCCCAATGTGCGGGTGCGGGACGGCACGCAGC
The DNA here is from genome assembly GCA_036280115.1 of Gemmatimonadaceae bacterium. Classification (GTDB taxonomy): domain Bacteria; phylum Gemmatimonadota; class Gemmatimonadetes; order Gemmatimonadales; family Gemmatimonadaceae; genus JAJKIV01. Next base: position 1,517 of record DASURJ010000192.1, on the reverse strand, counting down.
ACCGCGAAGTCGTAAGAAACCGAGCGCTGGCGGACGATCACCGGCGTGCGGGAAGGCGGTGAATTGGCGCGTCACGCAACTGAATGCGAGCTCGCGCAGCCTCGTGCACAAACGCTCGCGGGCCATCACGTCTCGCCGTCAGGTAGTCCCAGTACCGTGCTCTGGCGTCGTCGCCGGTGGCGAATTCCTCACCGCGTGTGGCATCGAGCAGCAGCGCATCCGGAACCGCGGCGAGTACGTCGGTAATGCACTCGTCGGACAGGATGGCGGCGAGGTCCGCATCGATCGCCTCAATGTTCGCGCTCCGCTCCAGCAGAACATGTTCGCGGATGCGCTGGAACGGTGTCTGAACGCGCGCGGCATCGACGCTATCCCAGTCGTGATGCGCGTACAGCGCCGCTCCGTGATCGATGAGCCACGGGCGCCGCTCCCAGATGAGGATGTTGGGGTTCCGGTGCGTCCGATCCGGGTTGGTGATGTATGCGTCGAACCAGACGAGGCGAGTCGCGAATTCGGCGTTCACGAGCTCGCCGGCGGCGGTGTTGTCGTAGTTGAACGCCCCATCGAGGTAACGCAGTCCGACGTTGATCCCGTGGCTGGCACGTAACACGTCCTGGATCTCGGGGTCGGGCTCGCTTCGTCCAAACGGCGATGGCACCTCGATGCGTGCGAGGCTAGGCACGGGCAGGCCGAGCGCGCGAGCGAGCATGCCGGCGATGAGCTCGGCGATCAATGCCTTGGCCCCCTGCCCGGCGCCGCGAAACTTCACGACGAAGAGGCCGCCACCGTCGGTATCGACGACGCCGGGCAACGACCCACCTTCGCGGAGGGGCTGCAGGTACCGTGTGGCGGTGTACGTCGGCAGCTCGAGCACGCTACCGAATCTCGCTCTCCAATTGCGCGACGGGAAGCGCGAAAGGGCTATCGACTCGGGGATGGCTCGAGTCGGGAAGCTGACCGGAGCGCTTCCCGAAGGCGGAAAGCACCGACTCGAGCACGGGGAGTAGCGACGACACACGTCGAGCGCGGATCACGAGATCCCACATGGGCTCGAGCTTCTTCCACCCGCCGGCGTAGGCAAGGTGGCGAAGCGTGTCGCCCATGGTCGCCTTGGTGGCGGCGCCGCGGAAGATCGAGCTCCAGCGATAGAACGACTCGTAGGCCTTCCAGTAGCCGGCGTCGAGCACCTCGGGGGCCAGTCGCGCGGGGCGGTACACCACGTGACGAGTGTCGTAGAGATCCCAGTTGTCGTGGAGAATGCGGTTCTCCTTTCGCATTCGGGCGTGGAGCGCCGTTCCGGGATACGGTGTCAGGATGTGAAACGTCGCGGTCTCGATTCCCTGACTGATCGCCCACTCCACAGTCCGCTCGAACACGGACTCGTCGTCGCCATCCATTCCGAACACGAAGCTTCCGTTCACCATGACGCCGTGGTCGTGAAGACGTCGGATGGCCGCATCGTAATCGCGATAGAGGTTCTGGAGCTTGCCCTGCTCGCGAAGGTTGTCCGCGTTCAA
>DASURJ010000191.1:0-13522 GCA_036280115.1 Gemmatimonadaceae bacterium | reverse complement strand
CGCTCGGCGCGGCGGCGCTCCCATCGGGCGCTCTGCGCCAGCACCTCGAGGGCGATGCTCTCGATGACGAGCCCCGACACGGAACGCGGTGAGCTCGTGCGCATCTCGGCATACACGCGGTCGGCGAGGCCGATGATGCGCTCGTCCTGGACGATCGTGGGCTCCATCGGGGCCGGGACCCGATCGTTCACGCTCGGGAGCGGCTCGATCACCAGACACCGTCCACCAAGGTTCCCATAGCAGCACGCGTGACCATCGCCCGCCGGTGACACGCGGATGTTCGGCGCGACGCGCCACACGCTGGGGCGATTCGGACGGCGTTCCTCGAGCGCGCCATGCGCCAGGAAGCAGATGTGCGCCGCGTCGCGATGCTCGGCCTGCGTGCGAACGTTGTCTGGCCAGTCGTGCTCGACCAGACGGATCCGCCCGCGCGTGAGGTCGCTCGTTCGCCGTAAAACAGCTTCGTCTGGGGTCGCCGCGCGCATGCGAGTCGCTCGTGCGCCGAACGGCGCCGTCGGGGTCTCTACGAAAGAAGCCTCGGCACGTGACCGGGCCAACGCTCGTGTGACGAACGGCGAAAAATCGGGCACGTGTTGCGTGGGACAACGTCCATTCATCCCGCCACGAGGTGGGCCGTCGCGAATCGTGGGGACGAACGGATGCTTCGCCGGTGCGGGACCCGCACCGGCGAAGAAAGAACCGGCAGCGACTACAGTGTGGTCGCCGTCGAGGCCGTGCGGCCGAGCTCTGCGAGGACGACGCGCCGGCGGTCGCGGGCGACGATGATGCGCGACCCGTCACTCAGCGCGAGCGCCAGCCGTCCACCAGCAAGGCTGGTGACGGACCGGACGCAATCGGTATTCACCAGCCGTCCGCGATGGATGCGCAGGAACCGCCCTGTTCCCAGGTGGCGGGCGAGCCGCGAAATGGGAACTCGGCTCTTGAGTACGGCGCCGCCCTCGATGTGGATGCGAACGTAGTTGCGCGCCGCTTCGACGAAGGTCACCTCGGATAGCCGCACCGCGACCTGTTTCAGCGCGGTCTTCACGAGGATGACGTCGCGCGAGCGGCTTCCCTCGGCTGGCGCGGCGGGCCGGGCCGGCGACGAGCCCGGTGGCTGGGGCGCGCCCGGCTGTGGCGGCGGGGCGAGCGCCGCGGCCGAGGCGGATGCGAAGCGTCGCGGCGGATCATCGGCATCGGAGCCCGGGCGACGAACGACGACGCGAAAGTCCAGCAATTCACGACGATAGGTCATGGTGCTCCTGGGTAATGGGGACGAGTTGCTCGTGTGACCTGGGACCAAAGGATGCACCCCTGGGACGCCGCGCGTCTTGCACAGACGTAGCACGCAAAGGATGACCGTGACTCCCGGCGGCCTCGCGGTTTCGAGCGCCTGCCGTCGACGGCTGACACTCCGTCGGCCCGTCGGCTAGAACTCGCTCCCGAGGCGCTCCCGGAACGCGTCGCGGTAGCCGCGGCTCAGCGTCAGCTTCGATCCTGTGGACAGGATGATGACGTACTCTCCGCCGAACAATGGCTGCAGCTCGCGCACGCGGGCGAGGTTCACGATCGCGGACCGGTGCACGCGAGCGAAGTGACGCGGGTTCAGCTTTCGCTCGATCCCCTTGATGGACTCGCGCATGAGGTACCGGCCGCGGGCCGTGTGGACGCGCACGTAGTTGTCGGCGGCCTCGATCCAATCCACGTCGTCGACCTGCACGACGGTGACGCGGCCCTCGTTCTTCACGAGCAGCCGGTCTGCGTACTGCTCGCGCGCGCGCAGCTCTGCGAGTACCGCCTCGAGGCGCTCGTCGAGCGATTGCTGGCGACGCTCGCCGAGCCGGGCGCGAACCCGCCGGAGCGCGACGCGAAACCGCTCTTCGTCGAACGGCTTCAGCAGGTAGTCCACCGCATGCACATCGAACGCGCGGATCGCGTACTCGTCATAAGCCGTGACGAAGACGACGGCGGGGAGCCGCTCTCCCTCCAGCGCATCGAGCACGCCGAACCCGTCGAGCTCCGGCATCTGGACGTCCAGGAAGACGAGGTCGGGACGTTCGGTCCGGATGAGGTCCACCGCCTCGGGACCGTTGCGCGCCTCGCCGACGATCGCGAGCCCGGGTTCGGCGTCGAGAAACGTCCGCAGGCCACGCCTAACGAGCGGCTCGTCGTCGGCCAGGACGACGCGGACCTCACGCCCGTCAGGCACCGGCCGAGACGGACGTGACGCCGGTGGCGGAAATGCTCACGGCGTCGGCCGGGACCTCGTGGCGATCGTCCGCAGACAGCTGGAACGGGACGCGAATACGTGCGACGAACCCGCCCTCGGGATGATTCTCGAGCGTGAGCTCGTGCCGTGCGCCGTACAGCCGCTCGAGCCGTGCTTTCGTCGTCGTGAGGCCCACCCCGTCACGCGGGCGCTCTCCGGGCGCGAGCCCGGCCCCGTTGTCACGAATCTCGAGAACGAGCCACTCGCCGTCCCGGCGCGAGTGGACGTCGATACATCCGGTCCCGGCGTTAGGGCTGACACCGTGCTTGATCGCGTTCTCGACGAGTGGTTGCAGGATGAGATCCGGCACGAGCGCCGAGAGCGTGGCAGGCTGCACGTCGTACCGCACCACGAGTCGGTCGTGGAATCGCGTTCGCTCGATGTCGAGGTAGAGCGTGAGGATCTCGAGCTCGCGGCGGAAGCTGACCTGCGCCGTGGTGGCGCGGGAGAGCGTGAGGCGCAACAGGTCGCCGAGTCGCGTCACGACGCGCGTCGCCGCGGCCGGGTCCTCGCGAATGAGGACCGTGACGGCGTGCAGCGTGTTGAACAGAAAATGCGGGTGCACCTGCATCTTGAGCGCCTGCACCTGCGCGAGCGCGAGTTGTGCCTCGAGCTGAGCCGCGCGCACCTCGCGCTCGCGGAACCGCCGGTAGTAGCCGAATGCATTCGCGATACCCAGTACCGCGGCATACGTGAAGATGCCGCTGAGGAGACGACTCAGGATGGCACCCGAGAAGATCTCGGCGGCGGAGGGCCGCATGCGCGCCATCTGTTCAGGCTCGAGCACACCGGCCAACCATAGGGACGGCCACATCCACACGAGCTCGACCGCCGAACCGACGAGGATCGCAATGACGAGGTGCACGGCGATGGCTCGCCCGGTCGCGCCGCGGCGGAAGGGGAAACGCTCCGCGGCGTGGAAGATGATGGGGGTCACGAGCGCCCACGACATCCATCGCGGGAACTGCATGAACGCCCACATCCATTCCTGCTCCAGCACGCCGCGCAACGCGTAGCCCGCGACCGCCTGCAGCACGGCTATGCTCGCGGGGATGAGCCAGGCGAGCAGGATGAGCGACCAGCGCGGTCGCGAGCCGACGAGCGCCGAATCGAGATCCCACCAGTGCTCCCGGTCGTGAGCGGCGCTGGCGGGTGGCTCGGCGGCCGGTGAGGTTGGAGTCAGCGTAGCCTCGGCTGCGCGGGGTGACACGGCGAAGACTATGATGCCGGCGAGCGCTCCGCCACGGCGCACGGGTCGCATCGCAGTGGCTTGTCATTCCGAGCGCAGCGAGGAATCGCTGTCGTCCCGGTAGAGTGTGTCATTCCGAGCGCAGCGAGGAATCGCTGTCGTCCCGGCAGAGGGCCCCTCTACCGGCAGCCCTGCGATTCCTCGCTGACGCTCGGAATGACAGCAGGATTCGTCGACTCGCTGCGCTCGCTCGGAATCACACCGACTCCGCGCCTTCGGCGCTCCGTTCGGAATGACGGGGCGCCTAACGGACGGCCGTCCTCGGCGGCAGTGGCTGGACCACCGCGCGAAGGGATCCAACCCGGTCGACGCTCCAGCCACGCTCGCGCACACGCTCCACCAGCAGATCGAAGTTCACTGGCGTCGCCGCCCACCCGGAGTACGCCCATTTGAGCGACGGCACGTACGCGACCAACGCGCCGGGGAAATCTGGATAGTCGATCGGCTCGACCCACACCGAGTCCCCGCCGATGCGGAGCCACTGCGGCTTCGACGCGACGGTCATCACCGACGGGCGCAGCTTCCAGTTCGCGAGGGTGGCGGTCATCGCGGCGGCACTCCCCGGCGCGACGTACACCGGCAGCTTGCGCTGGGTGAACCAGCCGGCCCCGCCTCGCGCGAAGCCCGACATGGTGAGGAGCATACCACCGGCGGACGACCCTGCGTCGGCCCGGTCGAGCCACTGCGCGTCCGTCTGGGCGCGCGATGGTACGCCCGGTCCCTCGAGGTACAGCCACCTGGTCCCCAGCTTCACGGCGAGCTGCCCCTGGCCGGGACGGCCCAGCTGCGCGAAGCGCTGCTCGATCACGCGCGCCGAGTCGAGCGGGAAATCCCACATGGAGCGATTGGCCGTGGCGAAATAGGCGGCGCGAAGCGAATCCGTGACGACGAACGAGTCAGCCGGCGCGGCGGCATCGAAGCTCGCCTGCAACAGCGTGAGCCGCTTGTAGAGCTGCCCGGCGCGGCGAACGTCCCACTGGGTGGGATAGTACACGCCGGCCGTGCCCGCGAGCGGGTACTTGTTCCAGCGCGAGTACCACATCTCGACTTCCATGTCACCGTACGGGGCGAGGCCGAAGTCGTTAGGCTGCCCGGTGCGGAACCGGGCCATCGCGAGGAAGCCGTCGGTCCGGCGTACGAAGATCGTCGCCGGGAAGCCGGACACCGTCGCACTCACGCGCGAATGACGCGCGCCGTCGACCGTCGTATCACCGAGGGCGCGGAGGTCCGGCGCGGCCCTGGCCGCAAGAAGAAGCCGTTCCGGAGCGAAGGCGAACAGCTCGTCGCGCTCGTCCACGTACGCGACGCTCAGCGGGTTCCAGGCGCCCATCGTCCCGTCCTGGCTCGGGAACCGACGGATCGAGACGCTGTCACGCACGATGTCCGTGATCTCGCGCAATACGGGGCCACCAACGAATCGTCGCGTGTTACGCCAGCCGCCGAGGGCGTAGTTCCGCAGGTCACTGTGAAGCTCGTAGGAGCTGATCGGGTCATGCAGGCGCTCCTCGAACACCATGCGCTGCCAGAGCGTCATCGTCTCGAAACGCACGCGCTCGATCTTGCGCAGAGTACCGTCTCCGCCCATGCGGGCGATCGCGGTCTCCAGGACGTCGGCGGGCACGGACCGCGTGGTCTCGACCCAGCTCGGGAAGAAAAACGTTGTACCAGTCACCGCGGCGGCGACCAGGGCGAGCGGCCGCGCGGATGAGAAGATCGACATGGCTACTCCAGACACGAGAGGTGAGGGGCCAATCTCGGTCTGCCGCCGCGCGCGGTGAACGATCGGGGGGCGGGTCGCGGTTATCGGGGGCGAGGTATGGTCTGGTCGGGGCGGGGGAAGCGGACATCCGGCGTGGGACGAGCCGTCGGTAGACTGCGAAGGCTTCCGCCTCGCCCCGACATCCGACTCGCACCCATGCTCACCGACCTTCGTCTCGCGGTTCGCGGCCTCCGTCGCTCACCGGTCCTGTCGGCGGCTGCCGTCATCACGCTGGCGCTCGCGTCGGGCGCAACGACGGCGATCTTCAGCGTCGTGCGCGCCGTGCTGCTCGAGGCCCTCCCGTATCGAGACCCCACCGCGCTCATGTTCGTGCGAGGTGAGATGCGCCGAGGCACGCCGCAGCCGTACCCACTGAGCTACCTCGACGTGAAGTCGCTCGCCGAGGATTCGTCGGCGTTCGCGGGGGTGGTGCCGGTGACTAACGCGCGGTCGTTCAACCTCGGCGGGCTGGACGAGGTCGAGCACGTGAACGGCGAGATGACCGACGACCGCTATTTCCAGCTGCTCGGCGTCTCGATGACTGCTGGGCGCGCGTTCGAGGCGACCGAGGCGGCGTCTCCGGGATTGAACGTCGTCATTCTGGGGCACGACCTGTGGACTCGACGCTTTGGTGCGAACCCCGGCGTGATCGGCACGACGATCCTGCTGAACGAGATGCCGTTCACGGTGATCGGCGTCGCAGCCCGCGGGTTCAATGGCGTGACGGATGAGTCGCAGCTCTGGCTCCCCATCGGGCTCGCGCACCGACTGTACGGACCGCACTACACCGAGATGCGCCAGTTCCGCTGGCTGTCCGGTGTCGCCCGCCTTCGCGACGGGATGACCGCGGAGCGGGTACGCGACCTGGTGGGGCGGGTATCGTCGGGGCTCGAGCGTCAATTTCCGACGGAGAACCAGGGCTTCGTCTACACGACGCAGTCGCTCGAGGACGCGTACTTCGGCTCGCAGCGCCGGCCTCTCTGGTCGCTCCTCGCCGCGGCCGGATTCGTGCTCCTCATTGCGTGCGCGAACATCGCGAACCTGCTCCTCGCGCGCGCCGCTGTCCGACGTCGCGAGACCGCCGTTCGGGTTGCGTTAGGCGCGACGCGGGCTCGTCTCGTGAGGCAGTGGTTCGCCGAGAGCGTCGTGCTGGCGGCCGGCGGAACGATTGCGGGACTCGCGCTCGCCGTGTGGGGTGCCCAGGCCATCGCGACGTCGGGCGCTGTTCCCATCCCGTCGTTCCGCGAGGCGGGCATCGACCGGATCGTGCTCGCGTTCGCAGTCCTGATCTCGGCCGGCTGCGCGCTCGTATTCGGGACGGCCCCCGCGCTGCTCGCGGCACGCGTGTCTCCGAAGGAAGGGATGAGCGAAGGCGGGAAGGGGTCGACCGCGGGGCGGTCGCGGCTCCGGTTCCAGCGCGCACTCGTCGCGACGGAGGTTGCGCTGGCCGTCATCCTCCTCTCGGGTGCTGGGCTCATGCGGAAGGGGTTTCTCTCGTTTGCCGGCTCGGACCTTGGCTTCCGGAGTGACAGCATTCTCACCATGCGGGTGGATCTGACCGCGGAACGGTATCGGAGCAACGACGCGATGTGGGCGCTCATGCGGCGCTCGACCGATGAGATCGCGGCCATTCCCGGCGTGACGAACGTGGCGCTCGAGGGACCGGGACTGCCTACGGGCGGCTGGTACCAGGCACATTTCCGGCGCGATGGGGCGACGAGCGATGCCGAGGACATTGCGGCGCGCCGGCATCACGTCACGCCGGGGTACTTCGAGACGTTAGGCATCCGGCTGCTCGCCGGCCGTGACCTCTCGTTCGAGGACGTCGCGAGCGCGCCGCGAACGCTCGTCGTGAGCAAAGGTTTCGCCGACCGCACCTGGCCGGGCGAGTCGGCGATCGGAAAGCAGTTGCGCGGCGTCGCGGCCGCGAACCAGCCGCCTCCGCCGACGTACACGGTCGTGGGCGTCGTCGCGGATGTCGAGCACGCTGGGCTCGACCCTGATGCGACCGAGGCGGCGGACGTCTACATCAGCGTGTACCAGTCCCCGCCACGGAGCCCGTCGCTCGTCACCGTATTCGTGCGCGCCCGCGTCGACGCGATGACCGTGCTTCCGGCCATGCGCGCGATGCTCGAGGGCATCGACCCGAACCTCGCGTTCTACGACGTGCAGAGCATGCGTGCGCGTCTCGACTCGCAGACGTCCACCGGCCGCTTCCTCGTGCGCCTCATGACGGCGTTCGGCGTGCTCGGTCTCCTGCTCGCCGCTGTGGGTGTGTACGGCGTGATCGCGTACGGGGTCGCGCAGCGGACGCGGGAGATTGGCGTGCGCGTCGCGCTTGGCGCATCGCGCGGCGACATTTTGCGCCAGGTCGTGGCGACGGGGATGGCGCCGGTGGGGCTTGGCGCCGTTGTCGGGATCGCGGGGGTGTGGGGGCTCGAGCGGTTCGTACGCTCGCTGCTCTACGGTGTGAAGCCGAGCGATCCGGTCATCCTGCTGGGGACGCTGGTGCTGCTCGGCGCGGCCGCATTTGCTGCGAGCTGGCTGCCGGCCAGAAAGGCGGCCGCCGTCGAGCCTCTGGTTGCGTTGCGAGACTAGCGCTCATCGCTGGGGATGGCGTCATCGCGCCTGATCGAGTTCACGGTTCGGTAGCCGGAACGGTACGCTTGGCTGGAAGGACGGGCAGTCGTCAGTCATCAGTTCCGAGTCAGCAGTCATCAGCCCTGAGTCATCCAGTCATGAGTTCCGAGTAGCATACTCACAACTCAGGACTGGATGACTGGCAACTGATGACTACCGACTGGGAAACGGACGACTGATTACTGCCCGTCCCACCTCACGGAGCGTACGGGGCTGGCCGCACTGCGGCGGGCCTACCACGCGCCAGACCCCTCATTCTATAGTAGGATAGGCCGATCCGAACTCGAACCCAAGGAATGGTCGCGTGTCGTACTCGCCAGTAAGACGCCTCCGCGTCGCCGTCGCATCCGCCTTTGTATTCCCCGTGTCCGTGAGCGCGCAGGTGGCGGTCGCATCACCCACGGGGCAGTCGCGCCTCACGGTCGAGCGCATCTTCGCGTCCGGCGAGTTCGCCCCGCGCGGAGTGGGTCAGCTCCGCTGGCTCGACGATTCCACGTACACGGCGCTTCAGCCGAGTCAACAGCAGCAGGGCGCCGCTGAGCTCGCCCGTGTCAACGCTCGAACCGGCGCACGCGAGGTGATGGTGCCCTCGGCGTGGCTCACGCCGAACGGCGCTTCCGCACCACTCGCGGTCGAGAACTACATCTGGTCGCCCGACAAGCGGCGGATGCTCGTGTTCACGAACTCCGAGCGCGTCTGGCGTGAGAACACGCGCGGGGACTACTGGGTGCTCGACCTGACGTCACGCGCGCTCCGGAAGCTCGGCGGCGACGCGCCGGCATCCACGCTCATGTTCGCGAAGTTCTCACCCGACGGGCGTCGCGTCGCGTACGTGCGCCAGAACGACCTCTATGTCGAGGACGTCGAGAGTGGCGCGATTGCGCGTCTCACGCGCGACGGCTCGCGGACCACGATCAACGGCACGTTCGATTGGGTGTACGAGGAAGAGCTCGCCTTACGAGACGGCTTCCGCTGGAGTCCCGACGGAAAGTCCATCGCATACTGGCAGCTCGACGCCACAGGCGTACGCGACTTCGCGCTCATCAACACCACGGATTCTCTCTACTCGTTCATCACTCCGGTGCAGTACCCGAAGGCGGGCACGACGAACTCCGCCGGGCGAATCGGCGTCGTCTCGGTGGAAGGCGGCGAGACGCGGTGGATGCGGATCGACGGCGACCCGCGCAACCAGTATCTCGCCCGCATGGACTGGGCGGGGACGAACAACTCGAGCGAGCTGCTCATCCAGCGCATGAACCGGTTGCAGAACCAGATCGACGTGCTACTCGCCGACGCGCGTACGGGTGCGGTAAAGACGATCCTGGTCGAGCGCGATTCGGCGTGGGTGGACGTGGTGAATGACGTGAGGTGGCTGGACCGGGATAGTCGATTCACGTGGATGAGCGAGCGCAACGGATGGCGCCGCATGTACGGCGTATCGCGTGACGGTGCGACCGTGCGGGCGCTGAGCGCCGACTCGATGGACGTGACGCACCCGGCGTTCGCCTTCGGTGCGCAGGCGGTCCTCGGTACGGACCGGACTGGCGAGTACGTCTACCATTACGCGTCGCCACGGAACCCGACGCAGCTCTACCTGTACCGCACGTCGCTCAGGCGACCCGGGGTCACGACGCGCGTCACGCCCGGCGATCAACCGGGGACGCACTCGTACAACATCTCGCCGAACGGCCGGTACGCCGTCCACACCTGGTCGTCGTTCGGGTCGCCGCCGACGATCGAGATCATCTCGCTCCCCGATCACCGCCGCGTGCGCGTGCTGCAGGACAACGCCGAGCTTCGGTCGCGGGTGTCGGCGCTCGAGCAGGGGCCGCGCGAGTTCTTCCGCGTGAACATCGGGAACGGCGTTGAGCTCGACGGCTGGATGCTCAAGCCTCCGGGTTTCGAGCCATCGCGCAGGTACCCGGTGCTGTTCTACGTGTATGGCGAGCCGGCGTCGCAGACGGTTACCGATTCGTGGGGCGGCGCGACGTACCTGTGGCACCTCATGCTGTCACAGATGGGGTACGTCGTCGTGAGCCTCGACAACCGCGGCACGCCGGCGCCGCGCGGGCGCGCGTGGCGGAAGTCGATTTACAACAACCTCGGCGTGCTCAATGCTGGCGACCAGGCCGCCGCCGCCCGCGAGATCGCGAGGTGGCCGTTCGTGGATGCGTCGCGGCTCGCGATCTGGGGGTGGAGCGGCGGCGGCGCGACGACGCTCAACGCGATGTTCCGCACGCCCGACGTGTTCAAGGTCGGCATGTCGGTCGCGCCGGTAACCGACCTCCGCTATTACGACACGATCTACCAGGAGCGGTACATGGGGCTGCCGCAGCAGAACCCGGAGGGCTACCGCAACGGCTCACCGGTGACGTTCGCGGATCGCTTGCAGGGGGACCTGCTCGTGGTGCACGGCTCCGGCGACGACAACGTTCACTACCAGAACACCGAGGCGCTCGTGAACGCGCTCGTGAAGGCCAACAAGGAGTTCACGATGATGGCGTATCCGGGGCGCACCCACTGCATCTGCGAAGGTGATGGCACGTCGCTGCACCTGTTCTCGTTGCTGACGCGGTACCTGCGCGAGCAGATCCCGGTGTCGGGAGCGGAGCGCGTGCAGTAGCCGATCTTCTCGGTCGCGCGTTGCGTCCGTCGTGTCTCCTGCAGTTTCGAGATGTATCGAGGAGTCAGCGGAATGTGAGAAGGCTCTGAGCGTGTGTTGACGGCGGGGTGCCCGGAGGCGAACATCCCGAATGGAACGCAATCCACCCCACGAGCTTCGCCTCGAGCCCGGTGGCCCGCTCCGGCGAGCCGGCCGCACCGCGCGACTCGTCATCGGCATCGCGCTCGTTCTCCTCTTCGCCGTCCCGCCAGGCATTCGCTTCGGAACGAACTGGCTCTGGTTCAGTGAGATCGGGCTCGAATCCGTCCTCCTGAAAGAGATCACGACGAAGCTCCTGCTGTTCACGGTCGTCGCGGTGCTGGCGTTCGCGGTGCTGTGGCTGAACCTGCGGCGCGCACGGCGCAGTGTCGAATTGTCCGCAGTCCTCCTTCCAGACATCCCGCCCGCTGCGCAGGAGCTCATCCGACGACTCGGCCGGTTGGTGACGCCGCTGTCGCTGGTCGTTGCCGTGATGTTCGGCATCTCCGCCGGCGCCGGGTGGCTCAACGTGCTGCAGTTCCTCAATCGCGTTCCGTTCGGCGTGACCGATCCCGTGATGGGGCGCGACGTCGGCTTCTACGTCTTCTCGTTGCCGACCATCGGGATGGTGCTGTCGATTCTGATCAGCCTCACCGTCTTCGCCGCGCTGAGCTCGGGATTCCTCTACTTCCTCGGCGGTGAGATCGGGCTGCGACAGACAGGTATCCGTGTGACGCCGCAGGCCGGTGCGCATCTCGGAACGCTGCTCGCCGTGTTTTTCCTGCTTTCGGCCTTCAACATCTACCTCGTCGAAGTCCCATCGCTGCTTACCTCGGACGGCGGCCGGTTCGTGGGGGCGAACTACACTGACCTCCACGCGCGGCGGCCGGCACTCTTCGTGTCGGCAGTGACGGCGCTGCTTGCCGCCGTCGCGGTCATCGTGGGGATCGTGCGGCGTCGGGTGCTTCCGTATGCCGCGATCGCCGTCGCCGCGTACGCGGGGGTGGGAATTCTCGGTCGCGTCGCGTTCCCCGCGGTGATCCAGCGGCTCGTGGTGGGGCCGACGGAATTGACTCGCGAGCGCCCGTACCTCGTTCACCACGTCGCTGCCACGCGTCGGGCGTGGGGGTTCGATAGCGTGCAGGTGCGCGACCTCGAGGGCGACGCCACGCTCACGCTCGCCGACGTGCGTGCGAACAGCGCGACGATCGAGAACGTCAGGCTCTGGGATCACGAGCCGCTGCTGCAGACGTTCGGCCAGCTGCAGGAGATCCGTACGTATTACGACTTCGTGTCGGTGGACGACGATCGCTACATGATCGACGGGCGGTACCGACAGGTGCTGCTCTCGCCGCGCGAGCTGAACGTCGCGTCGCTGCCCACGCGGTCGTTCATCAACGACCACCTGACGTTCACTCACGGCATGGGCATCACGCTCGCGCCGGTGAACGAAGTGCGGGGCGAAGGACTGCCGGTGCTGTTCATCAAGGACCTGCCACCGGCGTCGAGCGTGTCGCTCACGAACACGCGACCGCAGATCTACTACGGCGAGCTCACGAACGAGTACGCGATCGTGGGGACTCGGCAGCGGGAGTTCGACTACCCGTCCGGCGAGGCGAACATCTTCGCGGAGTACAAGGGGCGGGGCGGAGTGCCGATCTCGTCGATCGCTCGGCGTGCGCTGCTCGCGTGGCGCTTCCAATCGCTCAAGCTGCTGCTCTCGGGTGACATCACGTCCCAGAGCCGCATCCTGTATCACCGCAACGTCGTCGAGCGCGCACGCAAGGCGCTGCCGTTCCTCCGTCTCGACAGCGATCCCTACATGGTGTTGACGGACTCCGGGTCGCTCAAATGGATTCTCGACGCGTACACGACGAGTTCGCGGTACCCGTACTCGCAGCGGCTGACGGACGGGACGTCGTACATGCGGAACAGCGCGAAGATCGTGGTCGACGCGTACCACGGGAGCGTGCAAGCGTACGTCGCCGACCCGGGCGATCCGATCGTCCGCGCGTTCGCGGGCGCCTTCCCGGGGGTATTGCTCCCGCTCGACTCGATGGCGGCCGATCTCCGGCGGCACGTGCGGTATCCCGAAGATCTGTATCGCGTGCAGACGGCGCTCTACACGATCTACCACCTCACCGAGCCCGAGGCGTTCTACCACCGCGAGGATCAGTGGCAGATCCCGGTGCTCGACCAACAGGAGAGGAGCGCGCCGTTCATGCGCCGCATCGTGATGCGGCTGCCCGAAGAGAAGAATGCGGAGTTCATTTTCATGACGCCGTTCACGCCGCGGCAGAAGGACAACCTGGCGGCGTGGATGGTGGCGCGCAGCGATGGCGAGAACTACGGGGAGCTCGTGGTCTACCGCTTCCCGAAGCAGAGTCTCGTGTTCGGGCCGCGGCAGGTCGTGAATCGCATCAACCAGGACACCGAGATCGCGCGTCAGATCACGCTCTGGGATCAGCGCGGGTCTGAGGTCATTCGGGGCGAGCTCCTCGTCATCCCGATCGAGGAGGCGCTACTGTACGTGCAGCCGCTGTACCTGCGCGCACAGGGCGGCCAGATCCCGGAGCTCAAGCGCGTGATCGTGGCCTACCAGAACCGCGTGGTCATGGAGGAGACGCTCGACCGGGCACTCGCTCGGCTGTTTGGCGCCGAGCTTCCGCCGCCGCGGGATCCGGACATGCCGGGGGCGATGCCGGCTGACACGACGGACTTCACGCCGCTGGCGACAGCGGAAACGCCGGGCGCGACGGGCACGTCCGCAGCGACCGCGGCGGTGATTCGCCAGCTGCGGGAGCATTTCGAGCGGGCGACGGCGGCCCAACGCGCGGGGAACTGGGCAGAGTACGGGGCGCAAATGGAGCGGCTCGGCGAGCTGCTGCGTCGCCAGTCGGCTCCGGAACCGCGTTAGGACTCTGACCCCGAACGCACCGAACGACACCGATGCCGGCATTCCGC
>DASURJ010000190.1:0-2670 GCA_036280115.1 Gemmatimonadaceae bacterium | reverse complement strand
CGGCGGCACGAGTCCCGCTGTCCGCTATGTCGCCGCTGTCGCCCACCGTGCTTCTCGTTCATCCCGTCGCGCAGATCGGATGGACGCGCTGGACCATCCACTGGAGCACGGTAATCGGGCTCGTCGCGCTCGGCGGCCTCTACCTCTGGTGGGCGGGACGATTGCACGCGCGCGCGGCGGCCGACGGCACCGAGCCTCGCACGCTCACGACGGGTCAGCGAGTCGCGTTCTTTTCCGGCCTGCTCGTGATCTTCGCCTCGCTGAACGGTCCGCTCCACGACCTGAGCGACTACTTCCTGTTCAGCGCACACATGGTGCAGCATCTCCTGCTCAGCCTCGCGGTACCACCGCTGCTGCTCGTAGGGACGCCTGGATGGATGCTCCGGCCACTCCTGAAACACCACGTCGTCGCCGGCATCGCGCGGTGGCTCACCAAGCCGGTTCGGTGCTTCGTCATCTTCAACGTCATTATCGCTGCCTGGCACCTGCCGCCGCTCTATAACGCGGCCATGGCGCACCACTCGATTCACATCGTGCAGCACCTGACGTTCATGAGCGCCTCGGTGCTCATGTGGTGGCCATTTCTCAGTCCCCTGCCCGAGTTGCCGCGCCTCTCGTACCCCGGGCAGATGCTCTACTGCTTCCTGATGGTCATTCCGATGTCGATCGTCTCGATCTACATCGCCATGGCTGATCGGGTCCTGTACCCGGCCTATGCCGTCGCTCCTCGCGTCTGGGGGTTGTCGCCCATGACCGACCAGCACATCGGGGGGCTCATCATGTGGATTCCGGGCGGGCTCCTGTTTTACATCGTGATGACGGTGGTGTTCTTCAAGTGGGCGGGCCGGGATACCGACACCACGGCGGGAGCTCAGGTCGGCTGGCGGCCCGCGCACGCGCCGGGTGGCATGAGGTCCCGCCCCGCAGCCCGGTAGTCCGGCGAGCCACGACCGGTCACCGATTGGCCGCCGGTTCGTCCTCCGTGTGATCGTCGAGCGTCACGTCGGTGTGGCGCGGCGTCCGCTGTCGAAGCGCGTGTCGGAGCATGGATGGCCAACCCGCCCGAGACAATCCTCCTCGTGGACGATGAGGAGACCGTTCGCCGGTTCGGCTCACGCGTGCTGACGAAGCATGGGTTCACGGTACTGTCCGCCGAGACAGGCGCTGAAGCACTCGCTGCCGCTGGGCGGCACGGCAGTGCAATTCACCTGTTATTGACCGACGTCATGATGCCCGGAATGAACGGCTGCGATCTGGCCGAGCGCATGATCGCCCTGCAACCTTCCCTCCGTGTACTGTTCATCTCCGGTTACGCCGAAGATTCGCTCGCCGATCATCTGCGCCGTGTCGGCCAGGCAGCGTTCCTCGGAAAGCCATTCAAGCCGAAGGCGCTGGTGACGAAGGTTCGTGAACTACTCGACGCTCCGGCGAGCATCTCGCGACGCCACCTCGACGACATCTCGTAGCGGTGTACGCCTCGTCCGCCGTGCAGCGCTGAGGAGGAAGTCTTGAGCGCCGCCACGCTGACACCCGAACGCACGTCGGCACCCGCGCCGATCTACACGCCTGCGCCGTCGCCCAGGGCGCCGCGCGAGCGTTTGCTCTCGTTGGACGTGTTCCGCGGGATGACCATTGCCGGGATGCTGCTCGTCAACAACCCCGGGAGCTGGAGCGCGATCTACCCGCCGCTCGCTCACGTGCCGTGGCACGGCTGGACGCCGACCGACCTGATATTCCCGTTCTTCCTTTTCATCGTTGGAATCACGACGCACCTGTCGCTCGAGTCGCGGCGCGCCCGCGGCGACGATCAACGCGCGCTCGTGCGCCAGATCCTCCGGCGAGGCGCGCTGATCTTCCTCGCGGGGCTGCTGTTGAACGGGTTCCCGTTTTTCTCATGGGGCGCGGTCGAAGGCGTGACGAATCCATCCATCCTCGACCGGATCGTGGACCGCCTCTACCACTGGCGCATCATGGGGGTGCTGCAGCGAATCGGACTCGCATACACATTCGCGGCGCTGCTGACCCTCCGGACCACACTCAAACAACAGGTGACGATCCTCGCGACGCTCCTGTTTGGCTACTGGTTCGCGATCACGCTGTTGCCGGTGCCACCGGACGGGTTTCGCGGGATCGATGTGCTCGGGACGCCGTCCGCTACGATGGCCGCGTACGTGGACCGCCTGGTGCTCGACTGGGGTTCCTACGGGAATCACCTTTGGGTGGGTGGCCGGACGTGGGATCCCGAGGGAATTCTCTCGACGGTTCCGGCCATTGGCACGGCGATGCTCGGCGTGATGTGTGGCCGATGGATCGGCATGCCACGGCCGCTTTCCGAGCGGCTCGCTGCGATGTTCGCTGTCGGCAGTATCGCCATGGTCGCCGGGCTCATGTGGCACTGGTCGTTCCCCATCAACAAGAATCTCTGGACGAGCTCGTACGTGCTGTTCACGGGTGGGATGGCCGCCGTGACGCTCGGGACGTGCATGTGGATCGTCGACGAGCGACGCATCACGCGGTGGACGAAGCCGTTCGTGGTCTACGGAATGAACCCGATCGTGGCGTTCGTTGGATCGGGGGTCATGGCGCGGCTCATCTATTCGATTCTCAAGGTCGAGTCCGATGGCCGACCGGTCGCTTTGCAGGCGTGGATTTACCAGACGTTCTATGCGT
>DASURJ010000189.1:0-13728 GCA_036280115.1 Gemmatimonadaceae bacterium | reverse complement strand
ATCGCCTCCTCGCGAACCTGCCGGGGCAACGCGCGCGCCAGCGGATGACAGAGGAGTTCCGAGATCCGCCGCGGATCACGCGCCAGTAACGCCGCACAAAGGGTGTCCAGAAACGCCAGCACAGGAGCTCCGTCGCTTTTGGTGTTATTTACACATTGTAACTAATACCAGCGACGGTCAACCCGGTTCCCGGTAACAACCTTTCGACGTTTCGGTCACCCGGAAGAAAAGAAACGCCCGAGCCGGTGCGGGGGCTCGGGCAGAAAACTCGGAAATGGGGCGCAATCAGCCCGCTAGCAGGTCGAATCGAACCCCGCGCCGCTGGTTGCGCCGACGACGCGGCGCGTACCGAAAAAGTTGCGCTGGACGGCCGCGTCCCTCACTCCTCCACTCGTCGGTCGGCTCCACAAGCCATGCCGCTTGTAACGCACGCCGAAAGCTCGCTTTGTGCAAGCGCCGCCCGAGAAGAAGCTCGTACGTCTGCTGCAGGTCGCTGAGTGTGAATGTCGGCGGGAGCAGACGAAATGCGATAGGGGCCTGATCCAGGCGCTGGCGCACGGTCTCGAGCGCGGCATCCACGAGCACTCGCTGTCGCGGCGTCAAGGCCGGCACATCCGCCAGCGCGAACCACGCCGACGCATCGCCAGCGGGGAGCGGGGTCCCCTGAGGTACCACACCGACGTATCCAACGGAGAGATCGGTGTCGACCGGGTGTCGTCGGCCGTCGCCGAACGCGCCGACTTGCTCGAGCCATGCCGGCTCGAAATCGATGACCTCCGTGGCGATCCGGCGTGCCGCGTCTTCCATCGATTCATCATCACGCGGTTCGCCGTAAGGCACTAACCACCGTTCGCGTGCGCGCGCATCGTCCGCGCGCGTGAGCAGAACAGCGAGTTGCTTGCCCCGCGGCGTGAGGAGGACGACATCGACAGAGAATGTCGCACGCCGCGAACCGGGTCGCGCGGCGGTTGCCTGAGGGCGTTCGCGCATCACGCGCGAATTAGTCACGAAAAGAGACTAATGTCAAGGCCTCGCGAAATTTGTCACGAGTCGACACCAACATCGTCGCACGATCATCGCGCGCGCCTATTGTAGGTCCCACACGTGTCATCGTCAACGCCGACTCGTTGAGCAGTCGCGTTCCATCGATGTGCTCATCGCGTGAGGCGCTCGACACCTCGCGCCGTCACTGCGAACCGCGACGACGAACTTCCCGTTGCTCGCCGCTTCCGAGCAACGCGTACGGCGGAAGGCTGATCGGGAGCACCCCGGTAATCGCCGCTGTTCCCAGCAAAGCACGCGCCGCCGCCAACTGCGACGCCTGACTCGGCCCCCACGCAATCATGTAGGCGGCGGCCGATGGCGCCTGTTGCAGCAGGTATGGCGTGCCGAACGACACCAGAACGTTGCGCGTACGCCGAGCCTGCAACTGCATCACGAAGTCCAGGAACGCGCGTGGTGCGCCGGCAGTCGCCGTCGTCGAGCTGATGTTCACGTACGAGCTCACGATCGTCACATCGGCCGAGTCGGCCAATCGCAACAGCCGTTCGAAGTTCGGAACCACATCGTCAGCGCTCACGAACTCCGTGCGCACCGAATCGAACCCACGCCGAATCTCCGCGTTGAAACCGACCCCGGCGCCCAGGTCGGAACGCCGCGCGTACGTGATCGACAGAAGACGGGTCGCCCGACTTGTCGGCAGCGGTACCGACCGCAACGAGTCTTTCACGAGCACAATACCGCGCTCCGCCACACGATGCGCGATCGCAACGTGGGCGGTGTCGCCCACGGTCGTGCGGACCGAATCGAGACTCACCAGCCGCGAGCGATGCAACCCGAACGACCGCTTCAGCTCGAGCAGACGCCGCACTGACGCATCAATGCGTGCTTCATCGTATCGGCCTTCAGCCACACCCGCGACGACCGCGTCGATCGTACCCGACACATCTGTCGGCATCAGCAGAACATCCGCGCCCGCAGCAACCGCTCGCCGCGCAGCTTCCGACGCACCGAACTGGCGCAGCACCCCGATCATGTCCATGGCATCGGTGATCACCACGCCGTCGTAGGACAACGAATCGCGGAGCAGGCCGGTGAGTACTCGCGACGACAGCGTAGCGGGGACGCCACTGTCATCGAGCGCCGGCAAGATTCCGTGATACGTCATGATCGCACCAACCCCAGCCGCGATCGCCGCACGGAACGGTACGAGCTCCACGGAATCGAGCCGAGCCCGGCTCGCCGTTACAGTGGAGAGCGAGAGATGCGAATTCGTTTCGGTGTCGCCGTGTCCGGGGAAATGCTTCGCGGTCGCGAGCATCCCGTGTTCCTGCACACCGCGCACGAGCGCCGCGCCAAGCCGAGCAGCGACCCGAGGGTCCTCGCTGAACGAACGAGCGCCGATGACCGGGTTGGCCGGATTGTTGTTGACATCGAGAACCGGACCGAAACTCACGTGCACGCCGAGCGCACGGCCCTCGACTGCGGTTACCCGCCCAACGTCGTACGCGAGCGCCGAGTCGCGCGAGGCCCCGAGCGCCATCTGAAGCGGGAACACCGTCGCGCCACCCAGATCGATCGCGTTGGGAACGAAGTAACCGCCTCGCACCCGGAATCCAGCCCCGGTCTCGAAGTCGGCGCTGAAGAGGAGCGGAACACGCGACTGCTCCTGCAGCGCGTTCACCTTCGTCGCGATATCGAGCGGCGAGCCGACAGAGACGATGAAGCCGCCTACTTCCTCCTCACTGACGAGGCGCTCGAGCTCACGCCAAGCCGGTGCGGTCGCGGGCGCGTAGTCGCCGAGCATGAAGGGCCACACCATCTGCGCCACCTTCTGCCGCAGCGACAGCCGGGCGATGACCGAGTCAGCCCACGCGTCCGACTCCCCACGAGGTGACGGGCGCTCGATCGTCCCGGACCGGCCGGTAGGCGTGGTGCACGCAGTAGCCAGGACGGCTGCCGCGACTCCGAAGAGCCGACGTATCGAGCCGTGCGAACCGGCTACCACTGAATGGTTCCCTTCTTCGTCGTGTCGACATCCTCGCCGACACCGCTCCTGAAGAGGAACGCGGTCATGTTGTTCGTGAGAAACGCACGGGCCTGGGGATCCATGACGTTGAGCCCGTAATGATTGATCAGCATCGTCTGCTGTTTGAGCCAATCGCCCCAGCACTGCTGGCAGATCTCCTCGACGACGCGGGCGCCGATCTTCCCGGGAAAGGGTGGCCGATCGAACCCCGCGCGGGTCTGACCGCAGCGCGAGCAAGTCACATCAGGCATAGTCTACGGGACTGGACCCGGACCTGCGGATGAATGGCGCGTGTCACGGGTCGTGATAATTGTCCCCGAAACGTACTGCGCCGGGCGACCCGCACCCAACGGCGAGAGTCACCCGGCACAGGGTTCGGACCGGTTCAATTTCCGCGGCGGCTCGGCATGACCCCGAACGCGCTTACCTTACCCGCGCGTCATGCCGCGCGCGTATTGAACCTTCGCCAGCCCGATCAGCGAGAGGAGTCGGATGTAGAACCATCCGATGTCGAACTCATACCACTTCGCTTTGAACTTCGCGGAATGCGGATCAGCGTGGTGGTTGTTATGCAGTTCTTCGCCGGCGAGCCATATCGCGATCGGCGCGATGTTCCTGCTCTCGTCCTTCACGTCGAAGTTCCGGTACCCGAGGGCGTGGCCTACGCCGTTGATGATCCCGGCAGCCCAGAACGGGATCCAGACCATCTGCACGCCCCACACGATGGGACCGACGAGGAACCCGAACAGGTAGAGGTCCACCGCCAGCATGACCACGATCCCGAGCCAGTTCAGCGGGGTGAGCAGCGCGCGCTCGATCCAGTCGTTCGGCGTCCCCTTCCCGTACTTCTCGAGCACGCCAGGCTGGCGCACGGCTTTCCTATAATAGAACGCGCCCTTCAGCACGATGTTACGAAGCCCCTCGAGCAATGGGCTGTGCGGATCTCCCTCCCGATCGGCGAACGCATGGTGCTTCCGATGGCATGCCACCCACTCCTTCGTGACAATCGCCGTTGACAGCCAGAGCCACAGCCGCATCGGGAGCGCCGCGAGGTAATGGAGCTTGACGCTGCGATGCGTCTGAGACCGATGGAGAAAGAGCGTCACGCAGGCGTTCGTGATGTGACCGGCGACAATGATGAACACGAGCGGCTTCCACCACGCCGTTCCCCAACTCCCGAAATCTGGCATTGCGTCGTTCTCCCTTCCTGGTGTCGACCTGCGCCGTCGCCTGAGGCACCGACGAAGCGGCCCGGCTCGGACCACGCCGCCGGGCAATTGAGCCCACAATGTATACATCCCTTTCCGCGCTTGCCAAGCGACTTCCGTGCTCGACGACAAGACCTTGCTCCGAACCACTTGCCGACATAGCGTCACCGGCCATGACGAAGCGCGGCACTCCGCCGGTCCACGGAACACACCGTGCCACGCAGGCCGGAACCCGGCGATATCACGACCGGTTTTTCGCGCGGTTCGCCGAAGACTTCTACCGGCCTCTGGCTGGCTCGCTCACCGCGTCGTCGCTGGGGATCGGCACCTACCTCGGAGAGTGTGACGACCCAGACGACGCGAGGTATTCCGTCGCGATTCGGGCAGCGCTCGGACAGGGGGTCAATGTCATCGATTCGGCGATCAACTATCGGTGTCAGCGGTCCGAACGTGCGGTGGGTTCCGCTCTTCGCGACGCGATCGCTGCGTCCGAGGTCAGCCGCGACGAGGTCATTGTCTGCACGAAAGGGGGCTACGTGCCACTGGAGGGATCAGCGCCCCCCACCCGAGATGAATACCTCGCCTACCTCCAGGAGACCTTTCTCGACCCTGGTATCATCAGCGCTGACGACCTCGTGGGCGGAGGGCACTCGCTCGCCCCGTCGTTCCTCGCGCATCAGATCCAGCAGAGCCGAGCGAACCTGGGTGTGCGAACGGTCGACATCTACTACCTCCACAACCCGGAGCAACAACTCGACTCGGTGCAACCCGCGCGCTTTCGCACGATCATGCGCCGAGCGTTCGCGCTGCTCGAAGAGCGTGTCGAGAGCGGGGACATCGGGTGCTACGGATGTGCAACCTGGAACGGCTTCCGAACGCCGCCGGAGACGCGAGGCCATCTCGACCTCAGTGAGCTGATCGGAATCGCCCGAGACGTGGGCGGCGACGACCATCACTTCCGAGTCGTGCAGCTGCCCGTGAACCTCGCCATGTCCGAGGCGGTCCGAGTGCCGACGCAGCGACTCGGCGGCCGGCGCGTCGTCCCCCTGCTTCAGGCGGCAGAGGAACTGGGCGTATCGGTCGTCGCGAGTGCCACGCTCATGCAAGAGAGACTGACGCGAGGGTTGCCGGCGGAGCTTCGCGACGCGTTCCCATCGCTCGAGACGGACGCACAGCGAGCCATTGCGTTCGTTCGATCCCTTCCCGGCATCACCGTGGCGCTTGTCGGAATGCGCGACGCCGGTCACGTGACGGAGAACGCGGCAGCGGCAAGGGTCTGAGCGCCGCACGCCAGCCACGGCCGACGTTGGACCATCGTCCGAACGAAATCGGCGAGGGAGAGGCCTTTCACCGGACGTCCCCGGATGGCGTTCGCGGTGAGAAGGCCATTCTCCACTCGCCTTGAGACACGGCGTCGTTCGCGTTGTCCAAGCCAAGGAGAAAGTTGGCGATTGTTGGCAATCATGCAATACGCGAACGCAAATGCGGTCATGGCTAGGTCATGACCGCGTTGTGCGAACGTCCTGAGCCGCAGCGCTTCTCGTGTACGCGTTGCAGACCTCCATTCTGCAGGACGTTCGTTAGGGAAGGCGACCGCTGCCACCCGCAATGCAATGAATGTCGCGAGCACCGGCCGCTCCTGACGCGTGGCGAGGAACACCGGGCCCCGCACCGACTCTCGCTGCTGAAGGTCATTCCCGTCGTCTTCGGGCGTAACGGGCCTCGCGCATGAACGCAATGTGACTCAACTTTGGCGCTCGCTCTGCCGATGCGAGGAAGGATGAAGCCCATCGTCGAGGGTGCGGTCGCGTCGCTGCTCAGCGCCGCTCTTGTGCTGCCTACGCCCGCCGAGGTCGGTGCGCAGATCGCGAGCGCGCGACCGGCATCGGTGTCACTCACGGTTGTCGTGCCGCCACGTGGCCAATCGACGATGTTGCTTGGTCCAGTCGAACCGCTCACGGTCGTCCGCCGGAGCGCGAACGCGATGGACGTCGAGGCGTCGATCGACCTCGGTGGGCGCCCCGCGACGCGGACGGAGGTTTCACTCGGACGCATGTGGCGCGGCGATTCGACACGCGTCTGGGTGCGCAACAGCCGCGGCGATCTCGAACGCCTCGTTGCAGGCAACCACGTCATCGCGCTCGACCGGCCGACGGGTGGCGCCACGGAACCTCCGGCCATTCAGTTCTTCATTGAAGGCGACGACGGCCTCGTCGGCGCCACGACCGGGATCCCGCTGGAATACCGGATCCGGGTGCCATCGGGAGATGCGGCGGCCACGTGGACGTTCGCGACGGTCCTTCGCGTCGGCGCCGCGCCGTGAGGCAGCCGGTCCACGGCCGGACGTGAGCGGGCGTGGTCACCGGCGCCGCGCAGTGTGCAGCTACTTGTTAGGTGGCGGCGGCGGGTGCGTCTGCGTCGACGCAGTCTGGACGCGCTCCGGGGGAAGCCGGCGGACAACCACACGAATCGGCACGTGCTGACCATCACGCGTCGGCGTGACTGACGCCGGGACGCTCACGGTCTCGTACTGGCCGTCCGTGATGAACTCCTCCAGCGCAACCCGGACTGGCACGGCACGGCGACTCGGTAGCCGAACGAAGAAGCGGCCGCGGGAGTCGGTGAATACCGTCGTAGTACCAATGGCAACCGCCGCCCCGTCGACCGGAGCACCCGATTCGTCGACGACCGTGCCCTCGACGATGAACCGCTCGAACCGGATCTCCACCGGCTTCGTCGCGCCGGTGAGTACGTCACCGGCGTAGAAGAAAGTGCTCGCAGAGCCCGCATAGTTCACACGACCGTCCGGCGACACAAAGCTCGATGCATTCACGCGATAGTTGCCGATCGGCAGGCGTACGGTGAGCGCCATCGTTTGAACGAACGGCTGCGTCGGCCGGTACGGCGTATGGATGACTTGATAGTCGAGCCCGAGGGAGGTCAGCCCCGACGTGAACGTGCCGCCGAAAGACACTGACGTTCGGTCATTCGCGCGCGTCAGGACCTGAAGCAACGAGAGCTGCGGGGTGATGAACTCGCGCAGGCGGAGCACCGGTGTCGTCGACCGCGCGGGAGTCGGGGACCAGACCTGCAGTACGTACGCGTCGCCCTGCAACCAGCGCGTCAGTTCGCGCGACAGACTCACGTACGAGCTGAGATTGCGCGTGCCCGGCGTCTGCGAATCGAACACGCCGGCCGACATGTTCGCACCGAGAAGGCGCGCAACCCCGAACACCTGGTTCAGCGTCGCGCGATCCGGAACGCCCGGGAGCGTCGAATCCTGCCGGAAGTTCTGGCGCCCGACACCGAATGAGAAGCCTGGCCTCGGCCTGAATGTGATGAGCACGTTCTCGCGATCGGCTTCACTTTGAATGGTGGTCGATACGCCCGTGCGTCGGAATCGATCTCCCATTCCGACGTAGGACGCCCGTACGTCAACTGTCTCGCGCTTCAGTGCGAGACTCGCCGACGCATACGGCTGATTGCCACCAATGCCCCCAGTGGACGCGAGCTCGAGGCCGTTCGGCAGCACCCACTCGATCCCCTGGAGGATCGTCTGCCGCGACGAGAACAGTGCGTGTGTCATCGTCCTTAGTGTCGGCGAGAGCTGTCGCTCACCCTGCACGACGCCGACGATCCGGTCGTGCCGGAGCGCGTTGACGAACGGCGCGGGCATCGCGTTCGCGCTCGCTCCGACGAACGCGTAGAGCTGCGAGCGTTTCGTACCGCGGCGGATACCCGCTCCCTGCGCGAGGATGTTGTGGGAGCTGCCGAAGACGTCAGTCACGAAGCGGACCGCAATCGCGTCGTTGCCGAGCCGCAAGGTATCTGTTCCGACGAGCCGCTTGAGGAAGACACTGAACCGCACGCCATCGAGGTAGCCGACACCGACGTTTCCTTCGAACCGGTCGCCCCAGACGTTGAGCGCCCCGCCGTATCCGTGCTGGAGCGAGGAGCCGCCGGTTTGTAGCTCGAACACCTGTGCGGATGCCGAACGCGGAGCGGCCATGGACACCGCGACGCTGATGACCGTGAGATAGCGCCATCGGTGTGGCGGGGTGTATCGCGCGGTGCTCATCTCACTGCGTGACGGCTCGGATGTTCAGGATGCCCGTGTAGTTCCCGGGCGTCAGCACCCGCCCGACGAGATCGAGCTGGAGTTCGAGATCTATCGTTCGCGACCCCGTCTTGCTGTATCCCAGAATCAACTGCGTCATGAGAGACAGACTGCCGCCAGCCGATCCAACCCCGCCGATCGCGCTCTGGGTGAACGGCGTGAACGTCGTTGGCGCACCCGCTACGTCTGCGGTCAGGACACGTCCCTTGATCCAGCTCGAGGGGATGGCAACCGGCCCACCTGCCATCGCCGACGCAGGGTTGGCGAAGTACCCGATCACGCGGACGTGGGCGGTCGACGGATGCAGTTCCCAGGCAAGCGTGATGGTCACCGGCGTCGGAAAGTCGTTCACGACGTTGTCGGTGACGTTGCCGAGCGACTGCACGGCCCCAGCACTGATCGCAACGGAGATCGAGCTCGCAACGGCGGGGCTGGCCGGGACGGTGCTGACGACCGACTGCACGGCGGGTTGTGCGCTCGCCACGCTGGCAACGAACACCAGGCTGGCCAATCCGGGCAGGCACCATCGCACAGACGCCATGAGTGGCAGAGAAGTCGGAGGCAAGCGACCCAGCGGCGCGAACCGCCGTCAGGGCGACGGGTCGACTGTCGGGCGGCGCTCCTCCAGCGTGAAATTCGCGAAACGCAACACCACCTTGTCGGGTGTGCTCGGATCGCTCCACGGGATCTCGACCGCGCGGCGACTGTGCGGGAACAGCGGAAACGCACCACCAGGAACGGGTTTGCCACCCGGGGCGCTCACTTCGCTGCTCAGCACGCGCCCGAGCGAGGCACCAGTGTTCTCGAGTTCCACCCGCACGCGCTTGGTGGACGAATCGAACTCGAACAGGCGCACCGCGACCTCGGCCTTCCGAAGCGGCTGCGGCTGTAGCATGTACACGACGTGCGGCAGCTCGATTCGCACGTTCAGTCCAGTCTGCGTCCTCGCACCCGTCAGCGTGCTGCTGATGAGGAACCAGGCAGGGAAGGACGGTGCTGTTGCCTCGTAAAAGACGGTGTAGGCCTCGCGCGGCGGGATGCGAAAGCTCATCGCGGAGATCTTTACCTGGACGCGTGTCGTATCGAGCGGCTCCTCGATCAGGTCGCCGGACGGTTCGACATGAAACCCGCGCGGCTCCAGGACCACAGTCATTGGGAATAGCGTCTCGTTGACCAGCTCGAACTTGCCACGAGCCTGCCCTGGAAATTCGACGACCGCTGGGCGCACGGTCTGTGCGCCCAGCGGTCCGGCAAGTCCCAGAACCAGTAGCAGCGTACCGAAGCGCGACCGGTTGGGACGGCTCATGCTATTGAGTGACCGCGCGGAGGTTGAGAGTCCCCGTGTACGTACCCGGGGTGGTCGTCTGCCCGGTGAGGTCGAGTTGCAGCTCGAGGTCGACGGTGCGACTCGAATTCTTGTTGACCCCCGTGATTGTCTCGCTGAAGAGCGTCAGGCTGCCGCCCGCCGTACCGACCCCGCCCACGGCACCGCTCGTGAACGCGGTGAATGCCGCCGGCGCGTTAGGCGCACCGGCGGTCGGAACGCGGCCCTTCACCAGGGAGGACGCGATGTCGAAGCTGCCGTTGCTCAGCGCGGCCGCGGCATTCGAGAAGTAACCGACCAGCGTGACCGAAGCCGCCGAGGGGTTGATGTCCCACGCGGTCGTGATGTTCACCGCGGACGGGAAGGTGTTCACGGCGTTGTCCGTGATGCTGGCAATGTTCTGGCTCGCGCCGGAGTTGACCGTGACCGTCAACGACGTGCTCTTGACGGCGCTGAGTGAAACGGTCTCGATATTCGACTGGAGGCCAGCCTGCGCCGTGGCCGTCGCGGCGAAGACGGTGAGCGCAGCAGCAGAGATGGAGAGGGTGCGAAGTCGAATCATTCAGCCGCTACCTGGGGAGAGGGTGAAATAGGGCGCCGCGTCTGTTGTTCGCGTCACCTGAGTGTGCCGGATCTCACTTACCGGGCTGATCCGTACGGTCCACCCGCGCGGTTGACGAACGATCTGTGCCGCCGTCACTCCGCTCTACACTGTCGAGATTCTCTACACCTCCGACACCTGGGCAGCCCCGATCACCCGTGCGAAGCCTCAATCCAGGCGATCGGTACCGCTGATCCGCGCTCCCCGAGTGTCGCGAAACCAGACGCTGGCCGACGCGGCGGATCCTACGCCAAAGTGCAACCCAGTCAGTCGCTTAAGGTCTGGGCCGTGCGTGCCGACACTCATGGGATTTCGCGCGCCTTGCGAGCGAGGGCCGAGGCTTCCCCGGACACCAGGAAACCCCGCGCGCGAGCGAGGTGCCGGGCTGGCCGACGCGAGCTCGTACGGCGCCGAACGAGTGACGCTGAGTGCGTGTGGTGAAACGGCATCGAACCGACGCTCATCCCCACGAGACGATTGCATTCCGCAAGGAGCGCGTGGTTTTGCGAGGCGGTGAATTCACTTCGTTTCGACGGCGACGATGGACGGGCTCGGCGTCGCGCGCGAATCTTGCGCAGGACCGCCACGTACCTTCCCTCCGAGGACACAGAGATGGCGACACGATCGAAGTCGTCAGGCGGAAAAGCGCGCCGGAAATCGAGTACGACGAAGCGGGCGTCAAGCAAAACCGCGGCGACAAAAACCAAGCGAGCACGCGGACCGCGCGTAGCCGCAAAGCCGAAAGTAGCTGCGAAAAAGCGATCCACTCGCGGGTCGACGGCGTCATCGAAGCGGAAGACCACGCGGTCGGCCAGAAAACAGGGACCGGTGACGCGAATCAAGCGCGTGGCGTCGACCGTGCTTCAACAGGGGGCGACGGCGGCCAAGCAGGGCGTCCAGGCCGTTGAGCGGATTGTCGAGGAAGTGAAGGACCGCGTCACTCCTGGGTGACCGGATTACGGTCCGCGCGGTGACTCGATGGAGCGCGGACCGGTCCTTCAGCGAGAAGATGGACGACTCGGGGCGGGGGCCACTCCGTCCCGGGTGTTCACGAAGTTGACCGCGTCGGGGTACGCGGTGGGCCGGCCATACCGAATGGCCGCGGGTCCGACAGCGTGTGGGTTGCCAGCCATTCCACCACGGACGCGAAGATAGCCTGGCGACCGTAGTCCACCGTGATGACGTGCCCGTTCCCCTCGGTCCATATGAGCCGGCGGTGAGGTGCCGTGAACAGCACAAAGGCGCGTTCCGCTGCGTCGGCCGGGATCCGGTTGTCCTGCCGTGACTGGATCACGAGTGTCGGGGCGGACACCTTCGGTGCGGCCCGGCGAGCTCGCGCCACGACCTGCGAAAGCTCGTAGACCAGCCGCGGAGTCGTGAAGCCGTACGCGAGATTACGGGCGAGTTCCTCCGGGTCGCGTATCGACCGTTCTCCCCCACCGCGCAGGTATGGAACGGCCACGCTCAGAAGGGTGTGTACGGCTGCGGCGCGTCGAAGCCGCGTCGGCATGCTGAGGTACGGCGCGAGAAGTGCCACCGCGCGCACGTCAGGCGATTCGGCCGCGAGGATCGTCGCGAGAGATCCGCCCATGGACAATCCTACGATCGACACCGTCGAGTACCGGCCGCGAAGCCCCTCGAGCTCACGCCGCGCAAACTCGATCCACTCGTCCGCTCGGCTCGCCGCGAACGCGTCGAGCGACCGGCCGTGCCCGGGCAGCAGCGGGGCGCGCACGGTCCATCCGTGCGCGTGCAGGTAAGCCGCGAGGTATTCCAGCGTCTGCGGCGTGTCACCGAACCCGTGCAGAAGCAGCGCGGCACGGCCGGTGTCCGCCTGAAGGTCGATCGGCGCAGCGCCGACGACGACGCCGTCGGTACCTAACGACAGCCGCGCCGCCACCGTTCGGAAAGCGCGGGCGCGGGCGCGGACACGAACCAGACCGACCGCCGTCACGAGGAGAACGAGGACGACGACGAACATTAGCTCGACCGCGCGTGCCGCGCGCGCATCCGCGTCAGTACGTCGGCACGGAGGGGTCCACCTCCGCGCTCCACCGCGCAATGCCGCCCGTCAGGTTCCAAACGCGGTCGAAGCCCTGGGCGACGAGATACTCGCCCGCCATCCGGCTCCGTTGTCCGTGGTGACAGTACAGGACGATTTCCCTGTCTCTCCGAAGCTGGGATAGCGCCGTGTCGATGCGGGACAACGGGACGAGCTGTGCCCCGTCGATGCGAGCAATCCGCCATTCGTACGGCTCACGAACGTCGATGACCTCGAGCGGCTCGCCTCGACCGAGCCGCTCGGCCAGCTCGCCCGGCGTTATATCGTGCAGGACACCTGCTCGCGGCGCCGCGCGCGATTCTCCACGCGGCGGTTCGGCGACCTGAGGAATAGCGTTCGCTGGTGCGGGGCGTGCCGCGCAAAACTCGTCGTAATCGATCAACGCGGTGAGCTCCCGCGTTCCGCACGCCGGACAGTCCGGATCGCGACGCACCCGTATCGTGCGGAACCTCATGCGCCATGCATCGATCAGCAGCAACCGGCCGGCAAGCGTGTCCCCCGCCCCGAGAATGAGCTTGATCGCCTCCGTGGCCTGGATGGTCCCGACGAGACCGGGCAGTACGCCGAGCACGCCGGCTTCCGCACAGCTGGGGACGAGCCCGGGGGGTGGCGGCTCGCGGAAGAGACATCGGTAACACGGGCCGTCCGGGGTCGCGAAAACGGAAGCCTGCCCCTCGAAGCGAAGCACGCTCCCGTAGACATTCGGTCGACCGAGGAGCACGCACGCATCGTTCGTGAGGTAGCGAGTCTTGAAGTTGTCCGTGCCGTCGACGACGACGTCGTATCCGCGGATGACGTCGAGCGCGTTGGCGGCAGTCAACTCCTCGTCGAACGTCTCGACGCGCACGAGTGGGTTGAGCGCTTCGACCCGCTCGCGGGCGGAATCCGTTTTCCTGCGACCGATGGCGGTCGTGTCGTGCAGGACCTGTCGCTGTAGGTTGGTGACGTCGACCGTGTCGAAGTCCGCTATCCCAAGGCGACCCACGCCCGCCGCAGCGAGATATAGCGCGGCAGGAGATCCCAGCCCGCCTGCACCGACGATGAGAACGCTCGAGCGCTTGAGCCGAGCCTGGCCCTCCTCACCGATCTCGGCAAGTCCGAGGTGGCGGCTGTAACGCGCGATCTCGTCGGGACCGAGCTCGCCCAGGCTCGCGGCACTCGGCGACCCGGTAGGTGGAGACATGAGAGTTCCCGTGGGCATGACGGATGGTCGGTCGACGATGTCCTGACCGATGCCAATATACTCCGCGGGCTGAGAGCTCGTCTGTGCGCGCTGTCGCGGCGGACCCGCGGAACTGCAGGCCCACGCGTGCTCGAGGACTCAGTCGCGAGCCTCGAGTGCCATCTCGGTGCTGACGACAATGGGCATTTCCCCGTCGAGGCGATTG